>NZ_QHLL01000007.1 GCF_006864535.1 Campylobacter sp. MIT 12-8780 | reverse complement strand
TATAACCGAAAAGAAATCTAATCTTGTCGTTGCTTTTAAACTTATCAAAAAATTCCTTTTTATCTATCATTGCGATTTGCATAATGTTATCCATTTCTTAATTCTTCTTAATCAACTAACCAAGCTACTATTTATCTTGTTTTCTACATAGGCAAATCTATGTTTTAATCTTTGATTTAATCCCAATTCTTCAATGGCATATCGATATTCTGCTTTGAGACTTATAAGTAAGGATTTATACTCTTTGATTTTTTCATTCCAGATCAACTTCTGCTTTTCTTCTTCATAGCTTTCTTTTAGTTTTATTAGCATTGCTTTGTATATTTTGACTTCATATTTTTTTTTCACACAGGTTTGAGTTTCTATAAACAAATGAGATATGACAGCAACTAACACAAGAAATATAACAACAAATAGTCCATATTTAGTAAGAAGGAATGTTAAGGGTATTGCAAAGAAAGCAGCACTTATATTTATATTACCCGTTGAAACAAGAAACATTGTTGTAGCGAGTATGAAAATACCAAGAATTATAAATAAAAACTGATATTCATTATTTATGGTATTTATGAATTCAAGCAAGCTTACAAAACTATTCATTTTATACCCCTTGATTTGTTTTTAGTCATTAGTTTAAGACTTTCAAGCTCTTTATCTTTCATCTGCTCAAGCTTTTCTTTAGTGTAAATTAAAGAAAGATTTTTTAATTCCTCATCATCTTTATCTAATAACTCATCAATAAGATTTATAAAATCTCCCCTATATTCAAGTAAAGAATTTTCTGATGAATTATTACTTTCTTTTTGGGTATAAGATTCATTTGACTTCACTGCAGACATATTTTACCTCCTTAGGAATGATGTTTAAAATACTTACAGTTTCTTTAATTTTGCTTTCAATCTTTGGTATGCTATCCTTTTTGAAATTTTTAATTTCATCTAAAGCAAAATAGCATTGTTTTAACGAGTCTCTTAAAGTATCATCATTTAGTATTCCTGAAGTTGCTTCTTTTTGAATGGCTATAGTTTTATTAGCAAGCTCTTTGGCTGTATCTTTTAGCAAACCATTAGTTGATTCGGTAATGGTTCTTGTAGCATTTAAAATTAATTCCTGTTTTTTAAGTATGCTATCAGCTAAAAGTTGATTGCATAAAACTTGTAAGGTATTTTCTCTTACCCTAGTAATATTTAAGATGATCTCTTTATTATTTCTGCATATAGCTTCTAAGGTAACTCTTGCTTGTTCGCTTGCTATAATTGCTTGGTTGTTATCATATAAGCTTCTTTTTTGCAAAAATTCATCATTTGTATTATTAGCTTTTTTAGCTTTTAGTTGTTTGGCATAGTCTTTCCTTTGGATAATATGCTCTTCAAGACTTTTTTGCAATATTTGAAAAGTAACTATATCTTTTTCTAAATTTATCACTTCTTGTTCGAGTTTCAAATCCAAATTTTTGACTATGTCTGTAGTTTTTTGGTAATTTATTTTTGTATCTTCATATTTAGAAACAAACCAGCTAAAAATCGAATTTTTCTTTCTTTTCTTCCCATCAAGTTCAAGACTTACTTTTTTAAGCTCTTCTAAGGCTAATTCTGCCTTATCAGAGGTAAAATTGTTGATATAGTCATTGCAAGTATTTACAATATCTTCCACAACCCTTTTTTTAAATTTTGGAACTATTTCCACTGCGGTGTTATGTTGTTTTGTCTTTTGGATAGTTTTATCCATAGTTTTCTCCTTTATATTTGGCTTTGTAAAGATTTCTGCTTCAAATTCAAGAAATTCAAGAATATTAAAATTTTTTGTAATGAATGCATTCAATAAAAAAAGCAACCACAGCAAAATACCCCCACCAGCAATAAAGTAAATAAAAATATTCATAGTAAGTGATATGCTTTCTTTATCCATTGTTTTTACTCTTTTGTTTTACTTTTTCTAAATTCACTCGGTTTTATAACATTACCATCAGCCCAAAGTCCTAGTTTAAAACTTTTAGCGTCTGCTTCTTGAGTAACATAATCCTTTTATCCTTTTGACATTTCTTCATCTAGTTTTTTAAGGTATTCTTGCTCATTTTCTAAAAAGGTTTCTATAAACTCTTTATCATTTCTAAGTTTTTCCCCTGCTTTTATATATTCCTTACTAGATTTTTCGAAATCATCTAATTTTTCTTTCATATTTTCTATTTCAGCACCTGTAAGTTTAATTAACTTCTCAATTTCTTTTCTAGTATATATTCCAGCTAAGAATATATTAGAAACACCATTAAATACAAGTTCTAAGAAACACTTAACTTGAAGTTTATAAGCCTCATTAGAAAAGCTATTGCATCTAATGGCTTCATCACATACTCTTAAACCTCCATAACCATTTCTATATAGAGAAATCATTTCAATTGCTTCTTGAGGCAATTTTAAATAGTTGCAGAAATAATCCATTAATCTATTTTGTAAAATATACTCATCAAGATAAGCTTCATAATGCTTGTGTTCTCTATGGATAGAACTATGCAACATAATCATTTTTAAACTCTCTTCTCGCCATTGATACTCTTTTGTGAGTTTATAATTTTTATAATTCATTTGTTACTCCTTTTTAATTTGACTATCAAATCAATCCTCGTTGATAAACATAATTGTAAGAACAGGTTCTGCGTTATCCCCTGCACCACAAATACATTTAAGTTTGTGAATATTGCTTTCTTTAGTGTTTAAAGTATTAATATGGACCGAAAAATCAATCCTATCAATTTTCAAATCTTTAGTGCGTGCAATTTCAAGGTGTAAAATATTTAATATGTCCCATAATCTCCCCTCAAAATCCTCCGTCTTAGGCTTATTTTCATTAAGCAAGGCATAAAGAGAGCTAGTAATAGCTACAGGGTATTTAAACCCAGCTTCTTTTGCCATCTCGCTCACATCAACTAAAACACCATCTTCTATAGCTTGTTTTCTTGAATAAGAATAGATTAATTCCGAATCAATCATTATTGTTCCTTTTCTTTATTTTTTAAAGCCTTAATATCCTCATCGCTGTAGTTATCTGCAATTTTCTTGCATAGCTCTATAACATAAGCACAAAATCTAGCTTCTCTAGGACTTAACTTATCTATAAGCTCATAAGCTTCTACTCTATCTGCTATCTCTAGCCTTTCAATGTCATTAAAGGTGTTTTCATACTTGCAATAGTTCATATTTATTGTTTTACTCCTTATGTTTCAATTCATTATCGCTTTCAAAAGCACCTCTATAATAACCCCTAACATTAGAAAATTCATAAGGGATTTGTGTAAAAAAGATATGAGGATATTCTTTTTGCATATATTCTTTATCTAAAAAATATGCTCCACCACCTGAAATAACAACACTATCAGCAAGTTTAATAGTATCTCCTATCTTGTTGTAAAACTCGTCCATCACAAAATCAGCATACTGCATAGTCATTGCATTGATTGTGTCGCTAAAATCTATGATTTGTCCTGAAATTTGCACTTCTTTGCTCATAAATATCTTTTTAGCCTGCTGTTCGCTAAAATCTATCTTATATTCTTTGGTTAAGAGTTTTTGTAAATCTACGATGATCTTATTTGCTCCTCCTTGATTAGCAAAACACAAATCGCTTCTTGGCTCGTTATCCTCAAAGGCTAAGAAATCAAGCGTGTTATAGCCTATATCAATGATACAAACGAGCTTATTGTCTTTTTGGCAAGGACATTCTATAAATATGCCTTGCCCTTGAGCAAATAAAGAAACATCAAGCTCAAATACCTTATCATCGACAATAAAATTTGTAATCCCAGCTAAAAAGCTTTGTGCTTCTTGGTAATTTAAAAGAGAAAGTCCTGTAGCAAGTGATATGGGCTTATTTATATCAATACCAGCCAAAGCAAAAGCGTGCCTTATGAGCAAAGGCGAATATTTTTGCAAAAAACCAAAACCTCTTGTGGCAATAGCATTTCTTGTAGCTTTTTGCCCTACTTTAAATTTTGAACCATTGAGACTATACACATCGTTTTCATTACCACCTAAACTCACTTGAGCTTGGCGAACTTGTTCTATAGCTGATGGAAATTTAAAGCATTTACCATCAAACATTACCTTTGTATCACCATATCCTATATCTATGGCTATGTTTTGTGCTGTCATACATTCTCCTTTAAAAAATTAATGTTTTTGTATTTATTTCTCTTCGTTTTAAACCCTTGTTGCTTCAATTTCTCTTTTCTAGCCTTTTCTTTATTGTAATTTTTAAAAGAAGCAATACAATCCTCAAAGCTCTCTCTTCTTAAACTTTGATTTGGATTAAAGATAGGATTTATTGCTCCACAACTTACTGTCTCCATCAAACCTCCTTAAAATTTTGATAATTGGGATAATAAGAAATTGTATATATCTTGCCCTTAACTACTTTAATTTTTACCCTAGCTTGCACCCTATTTGGCGGAGTTTTATTTAACAAGCTTTTTTCATCAATAGGAATAAAAGCTTTTATTTCATTTAAAAACTTGGGTTCTTTAAGTTTTATGGCTATTTGACTAATACCAAAACAATCATTTATACTATTGGTATCTTTAATGGCTTGTAATTCTTCTCTTGCAAAGAAAACATTTTTATAACCTATACACTCACAAAGTCTTTCTAAATCTTCTATATGAAGAAATCCTCCAAAATTATCAAGCCAAGACTTTGTTTCTTCAAGTGGTCTTTGTCTTTTCGCGGAGATCAGCATAGCAATGCGTTCTAAATCTTTTTTGCTTTTTAAACCTACACTTTGCATTTTTATTCCTTTTATTCAAATTATAATCAATAATCACACTTAAAAATTATTCATAATAGTAATATATTTTTACTTAACATTTGATAAAATTATGAATAATTAATCTACTTTTTGCTTAAATATATATTCCAATACAGCATAAAAAAATAAAAAATATTCCTTTGAGTTATCTCATCGTTTTAAACTAAAAAAGATAGGCAAAAGTTTGTTTAAAAAGGAATTTAATGTGATTTTTAAAGAACTTTAAAGGAACTTTTTAAATCAAAACAAAGCTTTATGCCATAAATGTTGCTTAAGATAACTTTAAAAAAGTCTTTCAAAAGAACTTTTAATATCTTACAAACAACTCATTTGTAGGGAAATATACAACTCTAATTAATTTTATGGGATAAAAAGAAAAAACAATTTAATCTGAGACACAAGGCTGTTCTAAGTTATTTTTGATTTCAGTAAAAACTACGGAAAAATAAACTTATGTTTTTTTAAAAAAAGTAATAAAAACCCTATATATTCACTATTTTAAGTAACTTATTAGGCTTAATATGCTATAATACCTATGTTATAATGAGGATTATCTTTGGATAAAAGAAACCTTATGCTCTAACCTAAAAAAGAAAATCCATAGAATGTCGCTACAAACGCTCAAAAACACAGCAAAGTTTAAGCTAATTAAAAAAGACTAGCTTTTTTGAGATTTTTGCTTTGTGAGGTATCTTATTGCATTTATGAGTGCTATACAGAGCCAAAAATGCCTCTTAAATCAAAAAACTTTGTTTAAGAGGCAATGGGATATGTTTTATTTATCTTTTTTGTTTTTAGAGACATTTAAAGCAAGAATTTCAATAATTTTCTCAAAAGTTTCTATGTCTTCATTTGTTAAAGCAAATTTATTGCTTAAGACAGCGTATTTGTAGGCTCGCTCTATTTCTAATTTTGGATATTTTTCTTTAAGAGTTTGAAGTTTTGGTGTTTTTGAAACTCTTTTAAGCTTTTCTCGTATAGTATTTTTAAGTCTTTTGTAGAGATTTTTACTTGCTCCAATAAGCTGTGGATTAGGTTGAGTTTGAGGGCTAAAAATTGATATAATAAAATTTAAACACACTTTTTCTCTATTCATCTTTCTTTTATCATTGGGATTTGCAAGCTGGTATTGAAAGGCTTTGATGAGCCAAGTATGTATAATTTTCTCAAGGCGACTTGGTTGTTTATTTTGTGTTTCTTGCATAGCTTCTACTCCATTATTTTTGTGATTGCATTATAACATCATCTTGGCAAATTGTGTGGTGTTTGTGGTATGAATTTGCAATTCTTGTGTATTGATATTTATTTTACAATCTTTGTTTAAAAAGCATTTTATTTGACTATATTGTGTGCTTTTTGAGTATATGAGTTCAAGAATGAGGCAGAGAATAAGGGTAAAAATGAGGTAAAAAATGAGTGTGATATGCAAGGCTAGATTAAAAGCAGGGATATATGAAACATATAAAGAGCTGTGAATTATATTGAAAGGGTTTGTGTGTGTGATTGAGTATGAATGAGGTAGAAAAATAGGTAAAAAATGAGAGGGGTGTTGCGTATTAAATAAATTGTTTTATGAGAGTAAAGCAAGGGTGTTAGAATGAGGGGAAAAAGGAGGGAGAAAAAGACGGTTGCTAATTGAGATTTATGGTATGAAAATAGGTATCTAATATTACGAAGTAATGTTACTTGCAACGAAAAGATTTTAGCCCTTTCTAATTGCAAAAATCAGCAAAGCTATTTTCTGGTATTTTACAAAATTTATGGTATGAAAATGTCAATATTCATACTGAATACACAATGTTTTTTAAAAATATGTAAAAATAGAACTTTGAAAAATATATAAGGTATGAAAATAGATATATTCATACTGAGTTTATAATGAAAATTTAAACTATCTAAAATTAAGCTTTTGAAAGTATATCGTAGTATGAAAATAATATTATTCATACTGAATATGCAATGAAAGCAAATAGCGGTATTTTATTATGAAACTCAGGTATTTTTTATTTATTAAAGCATAATTAAGATTTTAAAAAATATAAAAAACTTTTAGGGCTTAACTACCTCTACAAAAATTCTAAATAAAACAAATTATTTTAATTAATACTTTAAATTTAAGTGCAATTTTAATTATAAATAGTTAATAGGCTTAAAAATAGATCACCATTTTATTTAAAATAACACAAGATAAAATGACTTATTTTTTAATTTAATTAAATTAAAAAATAAGAATAAATTTTCTAAAAATAATTAATTATTTACTATAATTTTTATTAATAAAAAATCAATATTTTTATAAATATTATATTCCTAATAATAATATTTTTTTGATATAATTATATTGAGATTATAAATAAGGATAATGCTTTGTATAAAAAATATATGAGTATTGCATTAATAAGTTCTTTATGCTACGCAAATGAGTATTTTAATATAGGAAAGAATGATTTTTTTTCTACTAGTAAAAGAGGCTGGCATTATTTTGAAAAAGATGACATCAATAAAAGCATAAATCTTGAAGAAAGAAAAAAAGAAATCGATAAACAAGATGAAGTATTTATGTCTTCTATACCACTTAATTCCTTAGAGAATCTTACAGCCGAAGAATTTACTCAAACCTTTGAAAAAGCTAGAAAGATAGCCACAATGAAACCCACAAAAGAAAATGTTGCTATTTTACAAAAGATGAATAAGTGGCAATTAGAGCAATCTGAAAAATTTGCAATGATATGGCAAGTTAATCTGCTAGAAAATCCAAACTTGGAATTCCCTGAACTAGCAAGTGATAAATTTGGGCGTAACGATGCTTTGATACAAAGAGATAAAAAGATAGAGCAATTCTTTAAAAGCCATAAAGACGACCTTGCTTTTGTGGTTTTTATGAGCAAATTTAACGAAAGCACTAATATCAAACAAAAAGATGTCTATGATACCATTAAAAGACAATACGGTGTCACTGTTGAATACATAGATGTAGATATACGAAAAGATTTAATTGAAACTTTTAAGCTTGAGACAACGCCTGAAAATTTTTTTATTTATAAAAATTCAAAGGGTGAAGCGATTTGGAAAAGGATAAGAGCTGGATTAAGCAATAAAGATGACATTGTCAACAATACCATATTTTTGTTTGAAAATGCAATTTTAGAGGGGGATAAATGAAAAGGAGTATTTACATAAGCTTGCTACTTTGTAATTTAACTTTAGCAGGATCAAGGATAGAGCTTAATCTTGGGCAAAGCTATGATTTTGCAGAAAAAGATATTTTAGAGCTTATTGATGAGCATATTAACAAAAATAAAGCTAATTTCGAGCAAAAAGCACGAGAAATACATCAAAAAGGAGCTGAAAATGTTAAAAATTACAAGCCAAAAGATTTAAAAGCTCTTGAACCTGCAACAGAAGATAGGGTATTTTATCCAAATCTAACTTATACGCTAAATGAAGACATAAGAGGGGCTGATGGCAAGATAATCTATAAAAAAGGTTATAGTTTCAATCCAGCTGATTATGTAAAAATAAACTATGCAATGATTGTTATTGATGGCACAAATAAAGCTGAAGTGGAATGGTTTAAGACAAGTGGCTATGCCAATTCTATAGCTTACCGCTTACTTCTTTCAAATGGAAGTTATTATGATTTAAATCAAGAGCTTAAGCAAGCTATTTTTTATCTTGTGCCTCAAATTCGTGATAGATTTAATATACAAAAAACACCAAGCATTATCAAGCAAGTAGGCAATGTTATAGAAGTGCGTGAAATTTGCCTTTCTTGCAAGGAACAAAACACCACACTCTCAAAGGCTCATCAATGAATATAAAACACCCCATTCTTGCTTTAACGATAGGATCGTTCTTGTTTTTTACTCCAAGCAAATCAGAGTCTGTTTGCCTAGCTAATCCAGCACAAGTGGTAAATACTATGACTTCTATTTGCTATTCTTGTATGTTTCCTTTGTATATGTTTTCAGTTCCATTAATACAAGGACCAATGCCTGATGTAAGAGGCTCTTCATCAGCACCTATTTGTATATGCGAAGCTCCACCACCTCTTTTTATAAGAATAGGCTTTCCTATAGGATATTTTGAGGCAAGCAGAATGATTGATGTGGTAAAAGACCCATTTTGTTTTACAGGACTTGGATTGAATATGGGAGCCAATCTTATCAATACTTCATCAGGCACAAAAGGCGATGCCATAGATAGACAAAGAGTATTTTACCAATCGCATTATTATATCTACCCTCTATTTGAAATTTTAGGTATGTTTGTTGATTTATTATGTTTGAATGCTGGAGTTGGTATTGATATAGCCTATATGACAGAAGTTGATCCTTTGTGGCAAGATGATGAATTGTCAGCTTTAGTCAATCCTGATGCTTTGCTATTTGGCAATCCCATATCACACCTTTCTTGTATTGCTGATGCCACTTCAGCACAAGCTAATATAGCACTTGATCCATTGTTTTGGTGCAAAGGTTCTTGGGGCAATGCTTATCCACTTACAGGCAATACAGGAAGTAAAGACTATGTAGAAGACGCAGCTTCTGTAGCAGCAGGTATGCTCTACAAGCTTCATAGAGAGTCTGTATTGTGGGAAAGCTCAGGACCACCTACCGTGAGTGGAATATGCACTGATTATCCTTTACCTATATGGCTTAAATCATCTTATCGCTTACAAATTATCGCTCCTATACCACACCCAATGGGTATGGCAATAGGACAATCAGGCTTATTGTGGAGTTATGCTAAAAATTTACCAGCTAATGGGGATAATTTTAGCTTTATTATCTTCAAGAAAAAAGAATGTTGCGTATTGTAAAAAAGAAAGGAAAAATATGAAAAAAATAGTATTACTGAGCCTCATAGCCTCAAATATTCTTTTTGCTGAAACAGACAAAGAAAAACTATTCGAGCAAAAATATCTCAAAGACAAGGCTGACTTGCGATCAAGTATCAATGTAGATGAACTTCATAACAATGCAAAAGATTTAAATCTCACAAGTATTGACACGCAAATGAAAATAACTTCTAAAGATTTCAATGAAAGCTATGGAAGCATAAAATATTATCAAAACAAACAAGCACAAAATATAGCTCAAGATATTGCTAAGATGAGAAAAAGCAAGGAATTTGCTCGTGAGGTAAGTAAAAATGAGGATTATATTTTAAACGATAAGGGCTTTGATTTTGGAAAGTATGCAGGACAATACTCAGAACGAACAAAAGCTATGATAAATGACTTGGAATCTAATAAACATTTGCTCAACACAAATAAATACCTTGAGCCAAATGAAAAAGTTTTTATTATCATAAGTTCATCTTTAAAAGATACCACCATAACAAACTACTTCAAAAGCTTAGAACAAGTAAATACCGATGTAAGCTTTGTTTTAAGGGGCGTTGTAGGTAATAATGTGCGTTATATGAATCCCACAAGAGAATATTTGCAAAATTTAATGATTAAAAATCCAAAAGGCGATTTGCAAGATAAGGCAAACTATTATGAACACAAGATAGAAATCAATCCAAAAATTACAAGGCGATTTAAGATTGATAGAGTGCCTGCAGTCTTATACATACAAAATTACAATCCAGCAGTGCAAGACTACAAAGAAATTATAGGAGAACCTGATGAAAACGAAAATTATGTGATAGCGTATGGGGAAAGTGAAGTTACTTATGCTTTACAAGAGATCAATAAAAAAGTTGAAAGTAAAGGTTTAGATAGGCTTATTAAAGCAATTGGCGGTGGCTCATTTTATAAATAAAAGGAAATAAAATGTTAAAAGAAAAACTAATGCAAATGTTGCAAAATTTTAAATCTGGTTGCAAACAAGCAGGAAGACAAATAGAAAAGTCTTTAGATGAAATAACTGATGAACACCCTTGCAAGGATTCAAAGGTGTGTTTATTAGATAAGATCAAATCAAAATTTAAAAAGCAATGATACCAAAGAGGGAGAATAAAAATGAAAAAGAAAATACTAGCTATTTTTATAAGTCTTGTGCTAGGGTTTTTAAATTTAAACGCAAAAACTTATAACAACATATACGATGCGGCTATACAAGCACAAAGTGAAGCTAAATTAATGATATTCTTTGTTTTAAGCGATACTTGTCAGTTTTGCCACAAGCTAATGAATGATATATCAAGTAATCAAGCCTTATTAAGTTATTTAGATGAAAATTTCATAGTAGCTACCACAAATTTAAATGCAGATGATGGAGTGATACCTAGAGATTTGCTTTTTAATGGAGTAACTCCAACAACTTACATACTTACTCCAACAGGTAAAGTTATAGGACAACCTATTGAGGGAGCTATTGATTCAAATATGCTTTTAGGACTTATTAAAGGCTTGGAGGAATATAAGAAGCAAAGACTTGGGTTTTAAATTTATAATCAACTTACTCAAAATTTTGTATAATTATACAAAATACTTAAAAAGGATTAAACTGTGTCTGCAGATAAGCCAAAATTCAATATAAAAGAACAGGTGCAACATTTAAAAGACAAGGGTGTAACTTTTAAATATTACAGCGAACAAAATGCAGAAAAATTTTTAACCAAAAGCAATTATTACTTTAAACTTAAAGCCTTTGCTAAAAATTATGATAAAGATAGAAACAACAAATATATTAATTTGGATTTTGGATATTTAAGAGAATTAAGTATTTTAGATACTTTACTAAGAACTCTTATATTAGAATTATGTCTAGCTTGCGAACACTTGTTAAAAACTCAAATAAACGCTCATTGTAGTGAAAATTCTCAAGAAAATGGGTATGGTATAGTCAATAATTTTCTCAAGGAAGCTAAAAATAAACCATTATCTTTGAAAAAATACGAACAAGGCTACAAATCAAACATCTATCAACGAAAATTGATTGAAAAGTATTATATAAAACAAAAAAATACTTATAAGAGTAAATTTGCATTATGGAATTTCATAGAAATATTGACTTTTGCAGAATTTGTAAATTTTTATGATTTTTATTATAAAAACAATAAGAAATTTGAAAAACATTTTATCAATCAAATCGGTAAAATAAGAAATGCTGCGGCTCATAACTTTTGTATTTTATATAACTTAGATACCAAGCCTATTAGCTCCTTTAAGAGAACAGAACAATTGATTACAAGGATTAGAAAAATAAAAATTTTTCACAAAAATAATAAATTACCCTATCTTAATAATCCTTTATTTCACGATTGCGTATGCTTACTTTTCTTAGTAAAAGACTTATGCCCACCAAGTATGCTTAGAGTAATGGAAAGAAAAATTTTTAAATTTATCATAAGAGCAAGAAAACACAAAGATTATTTTAAGAAAAATAATAAAATAAATCAAAGTTTTCAATTTATGGTTAATGTAATATTAAGGATATTTGAGGTAAAATTTTGTCATCGAACAAAAAAATGGTAACATTTTTAGCGGAAGTTGTTTCAATGAAACAACTTCTTTGTTTTAAGAATCTTCTATAATTTTTAGCAAACAAAAGCTTCAAAGTTCTCATTGATCATTTTTACTAGTTTCCCTTACAGCTTTTCTATATTTTAGTATTCCCTATATTTTTAATAAAATTTTAAGTAAAAATATACGACAATTACGAATCGTCACGGCAGTAAGTAGATCCGTTCGAAACTGCCACTTTCTCCTTTAAAACCCATAATTCTTAAAATATCCAAAATTATAAGCGTTTTAATATAAAAAAGACTTATATTTAAAAACTAAAATAGAAATAATTTACCTATTATTTTTTACAGCTGTTCTAATATCTATATAAGCAATAAAAACTCTACCCTCATCAAAGATAGCTCTTAGCTTTGTATCTTTATATTCAAGTATTTTTAATTGCATAGCCTATACTCCTTGTTTTTACAATTTTTAAAGCTTAGGTTTTGATCAGTTAAATTTTCTAATTTTGTTTTGATACACTCTTTGGGATCGTATCCTAAGGTATAGATAAGGTTTAAAATGGCTAAGAAAAATTCATCTTGATAAAGTTTTATGCTTATATCATTGAGCATACCAACAAGATATTCTAAATATTCTTTGGGTGTTATTTCTAACTTATTATAAGTAAAATCATCTTGCTTTAACATTTCTTCCTTAAGTAAGATAATAGCAATATTACAAAGATGAGCTATTTTAAGATCAGTGTCTTTGGCGTTAGAAAAATGATAGATTTCATCGAAGATAAATTTAAATAAATCGTGCTGTGATTTAAAAACTGAAATATGAAAGAGATATTTGGTTTGATTTTTAAGATTTAAAAATCTACCCCCCCGCATATAAACGAAGTGGTGTTTAGCATTGTTTATCCTTATGTGAAGTATTGCAAATCCGCTATTTATAGATTCACTTAATTTATATTATAGTATAAATATAATTAAACGAATTTAAAAGTTATGATTAAAATTAAATAAAATTAGTATTATGATACAAATGCGTGTAATTAAATCCATATTATAAGTATTTATATTATAGTATTTGGTGCTTGTAAAAAACTTTTATAGAACTTTTAAAGGACTTTAAAGAGCTTTTGGATTTCCTTTTTCAATAAATCTAGGATATTTTGTGGAATGATCTTTGCTTTTTTTGATTAAGTTGTGATACAATTGGGAGGGGACATTTAGTTATAAACTAAGCAAAGTTTTAAAAGATTGCATTTGCTGTATATCATAGCAAAGTAAAAAAAGTATTGTGAACTTTTTTATAAAAAGGAAAATAATGAAAAACAACAAAGCAAAGCTAAACAAATATCAAAAAGATACACCCTTGCTTTCAACTATTAATTGTTCCATAGGCGATGTATCTAAACATTTAGATGCTAAAGGCTTGTGTGATTTGTTTTTACATATTAAAGACAAAGAAAAACATCTGAGTAACCTTGAAAAATATGCTCTTAAAATTATTAAAACTGAAGCATATCCACAAGAACTAGAGTGGTTTAAAAAAGATTATAAAATACCACAGGAAAATATTGAATATGTGCTTTCAAAATTATCTTACGCAAGATAAACCAGAATTTACTCATTTATATTACAAAAAGCAAATGCAAACTATAAGAATTCAAGAAACATTTATATCTTTTATGATATAATTGCACCAAGAAAGGATAAAATGTGGATTATAGAGTTTGTCAATGAAAAGGCGGTTGAAGAATTTGAATCTTTGCCCAATGATGTCAAGGCTAGAATGACTCGCATCATTAAAATGCTAGAAACAAGAGGTAATACTCTTGGTGAGCCTCACACTGCAAACCTAAAAGATGGTTTTTTTGAGATTAGGACAAAATCTAGTGAGGGAATTGCAAGAAGTATTTATTGCTATCAAATTGGGAAAAGAATTTTAATCCTTATAACAGTAATCAAAAAGAAAGATAAACTACCAAAATCCATTTTAGAAAAAGCAAAAAGCAGGTTAAAGGAGTTTGAAAATGGCAACAATTAGTTTTAATACAGTTTTTGATAGAATGATGAAAGACCCTGATTTTAAAAAAGAGTATGAGGCTCTTGCTCCTGAATTTGAGTTAAAAAAGCAGTTGATAAAAGCAAGGATTGATAGTAAGATGACTCAAGAACAAATTGCTAAGAAAATGAATATGAAGCAAGCTAATTTAGCAAGATTTGAAAAAACTATGGACGCTAAATTTAGCACTATTTTAAAATATGCAAAAGCTCTTAATATGAAAGAGTTGAGAATTTCTTTAGCTTAAGATGGCAAGTGTTTTATTGACTTTTTAACACTTTTATGCTATAATATCATCATTAAAATAATGAAAATATGGGAGTTTGCAGATGAATTTAAAGTTTGGAATTTTAGCTTTATGTTTAGTAGGATTTGCAATAAATTTAACAGCTGATGAATTGAAGTGTAACTCAGGTGCAGATTGTGAAAAGAAAGCTCATATCGCACTAAATCAAGAGAAAAATTCAAAGAAATATATTCAATACCTAACAAAAGCTTGCAAAGACTATAAAAGGTGTTTTGGGGCTATCCTTGCATACACTTATGGAACTAATGTAGAACCTAGCTATGCTAAAGCTGTTGAACTTCTCAAGGTAGATCCGCTTGACTCAAATCACTTGCAAACTCTTGCATATATCTATACTGTTGGAGATTCGACTTTAAAGCCTGATAAAAGCAAAGCCATAAAATATCTTAGAATAAAGTGTGCTGTAGAACACGATGATGTATCAGGATATTGTGAGCGACAAGATATATGGAAAGAATATGAAAGATTTATAAAAAATCCACAGAAAACTTTATTTATAAAAGGTTATACTCCTAAATAAAGATTGATATTTTTGGCTATTCTATTTAGGAATGAGCCTTATAAAATAAAGAAATAAGGAGAAAAGTGATGGAAAAAACTAGATTAGAGAAAAAAATTGAAAAATGGATAATAATGAAGATTGTTAAATATTTTAAACTATCAAGCAAAACTGAAAAGTGGCTAGTAAAATTGTCAAAGCATTCTACATATAATAATAAAAACTATAAAACTAATACTTCTTATGACAATGAAACTTTTCGACGCTTTGAAGATGATTTACACGAGAACCCAGCCTATAAAGATATTCCTTGCAATATTTGGCATCAATCATAACATCACAACACAATATACAAACACAAAATTTCATATTGCCTGTGTTTTTAAGTGCAATATGAAGTCTTTTTACATTTTGCCTAAATTTTTATACGCGTCTGATATTTTATTGTCCCTTTCCTCAATAGCAGTGCCAGCCTTATGTTTAGCAGCTCCAGCAGCTCTTTGAGCTTCTCCAGCTATTCCATTGCTATCCCAAGATGATGGAGCATTTCTTGAATTAATCTTACTGTCATAAGATCCTGACATATTATCCATATCTTTATTAAATCCAACTTTGTGTTCCAAAGGACTATAGAAATCTTTTTTACTTTGTTGTGTTAAATCTCCTTGACTGACATTAGCATCGGTATTAGCATAATGAGCCAAGCCTTGCAAGTCTTGTCTAGCTGCCATTTGTTCTAGCCTAGTCATTGCGGTAGCCACATTTTCTTTTGTCATAGCTCCACCAAGATTTTCGTTAATATAGTTTGTTACCATAGAAGCTCCTCCATTGCCACTTATTGAATTGTTAATACTTGTAGCTTCTGTATAGCTGTTCATAGAGCTTTTCAATTGTTCAGAATTTGTAACAGCTCCTGTTTTAAATAGATTGTTAAAAGAGGTTGCTACAGAACTATTTTTAGCAATTTCATTAGATAGGTTTTCACTATAAGTTTTCATAATTTGTTCTTTTTGTTCTGATGATAAACCTTGACTCCAGCTTTCAGATTCATTAGAGCTAGTAGAAACAGAACCACTTACCGTGCCACCTATACCAAAAACCTTTAAACCACCACTAGCTTCAGCACTAAGTCCCATAGTATCTGTATATGCCTGAGCTACACTAACTCCTGTATGTTTTGCATAAGCTTCAGCTAAAGCGTCTTGATGAGCTTTGGCAATAGTAGTGCTATCATTTTCTGAAATACCAAAACTATTTCCTTGTCCATTTGAGACTTCGTGTGCTCTCGTTGCCAAATTAGAATTTTGAATTGAGTGTGACAATGATTCTAAACTCGTTTTTACATTATTTGCTCCAAAACTTGAATTAAGTCCGTTGATATTTGTATAACCAATACTACCATCTGCATTTAAAGTAGCACTATTACCTGACATATTATCTTTAATGGTGCTTGTTCCTGTATTTAAATCTTTCATATCATTAAAGCTTCTTCCATCAGCTCCAAAAGTGCTTTGTGAAGTTGAAAATCCAGCACTTAAAGCATATACTTCCTCCCCTCTAGGAGTAGAAATTTCTGTCTTAGTAGAAAGTCCTTGCTGAGTAGAAAAGCTACTTGCTGATCTTGCACTACCTGCTAGTTGTTGGCTTAAACCTGAAGCTAAAGATACAAAGCCCATTTCAGAGCCTTTTGCTAGAGAAAAAGCTAATAAAGGAGTTAGCATTACAAGGTATTTAAGGTAACTTGAATGTGAAGTTACAGCTTGAAATACTTCTTGGTAATTTGCATAAGTAATAGCTC
The DNA here is from genome assembly GCF_006864535.1 of Campylobacter sp. MIT 12-8780. Taxonomy (NCBI): domain Bacteria; kingdom Pseudomonadati; phylum Campylobacterota; class Epsilonproteobacteria; order Campylobacterales; family Campylobacteraceae; genus Campylobacter; species Campylobacter sp. MIT 12-8780. Next base: position 122,989 of record NZ_QHLL01000007.1, on the reverse strand, counting down.
CTACTCCAGCATTGACAAAGGCGAAAGTATGTTGTAAGGTTAAGTCATTAAGATAGTTAATAATGCTTAATATTGGTGTCCAAAGCACTAAAGATAAACATAAAACAAAAAACATTTTTATATATTGATATGAGCCAAACATTATAGATAAAATCGCCATAAGCCAAGAAAGTCCTACAATAATAGCTGTAAGATAAGCTTTAGCTATAGGCAGATAGGTTTGAGCAAGTTTGCCTTGAGCTTGCATACCTGTAACATAACTTTGTTCTGCAACAGCTGCATTAGCTGCTAATGAATTTGGATCAATTCCTAAAACACTTGCTGTATTATTAATGCCATCATCAAGGGCATTAATAGGCATCATTTGTTGAATTTGTTCCCTTGCACCTTTTGCTTGTCCAAAATAAATTTGTGATACACCATTGAATTTATTTCTCCACTCAGTTACTGTGCCTACATTAGCAATATGAGCCTCAACTGCTTCTCTAGCTCCAGCAACTTGAGCTATGTCTCTTTTTAAATTTTGAGCTGATTCTCCACAAGAAATAAGACTATCATTCATTTGTCCATTATTGTTTTCATAATAAACTGTGAGTTTAGAATTTGTAGTTGGAAAAAGAACATTGATTAATTCATCACTTGTATGTATGTCATTTATAGAAATTTTACCACTTAAAGTATCATATTGTAAGCAATTTTTTACATAAGCATTTATATTGAGTTGCACATCAGGATTTGTTTTTTGAATTCTCAAAGTTGGTAAATCCATCATAGCATTTAATGAAAAACCTAATCCTGCTTGAGAATATGCTGTAGAATCAGGCGTTGAAAAATGTTTTTCCATTCCATCAAGCAAAACCTTTTCAAATCGACTCATTAAAGACAAGGTATAGCCTATACCCATTGGCACACGAGAAACAACATAATCTTTATTTGTAACTTCATCGTGAATCATAAATTGATTTTTAGAGGTATTTGCAGGACTTAAAAAGAAAAAGTATACCACAGCATAAAGAAGTAAAAATTTACCAAATTCAAAGATAGGACTTGTCCTATCGCCCATAGCTTTTTGTATAGCAAAAATGAAAAAGGCTATAGTCATTGCAGCTTTGATGATATAATCAGCCTCAGTTGTCATACCCTTAACTGCTTGAAGCATATCATTCATTATATTACCATAGCCCCAAGTGTAGATAAGCTGGGAATCAGGAATGTTTGTCGCTGCAAATACACTTGCAGGAAACAACAATAAAGCATTGCAGAGTATTAATTTTTTAAACATTGTAATCCTTATTTAGATATATTATTTAGATTGCCTTGAACCTTGTCTTTGATTTTCAAAGAATCAGCTGAAAACTTACTAGTAATATCATTTGCATTTATCCTGCCCATAAGATCAGCAACAAACTCACTCAAATCAATCTCACTAAAATCAAGTTTTTGAAATTCTTCAGGGGTAAAGCCTCTGCATTGTGGTGCTTCAGAGCTACCCCAGCCCATACCTATTTGAGGACGCCCTTGCTCGTGAAATATCCTTGCAAGTTTAGAATTAAAACAACAAAACGATTTTCTTCTTTGAATGCACCCTATAAATCTCTTTCTTTTAGAGCAATATTCGCCAACTTCAACGCATTTTCTATCTCTATTGTCTTTAGCAAGCTTTTTCTCTCCCTCAGAACAAGATACGAGTCCTAAAAAGACTTTGTCTTTATCACAACAACCTCCACCTGCAAGTCCTCCAAATCTATCCCAACTTTTGCAACGATTATCTTTGCCATTGAAGATATAAATTTGTCCTCCACAACTACCATCGCTATTCCAACCATCATTATTGGCATCTTGAGAACCTTGAGGCGTGCCTAGTTCTTCTTCATCACTGCCACCACCTGAAGTATTATTATTTTCAGTATCTAGGCTTGAACCAGAATTATCTGCATTAAAACAACTTGGCATAGTTTCAAATTCAAACAAAGCTTTATATTTTGCAGTTGAGCTTACATCACTCCACTTTTTAGATGAACTTGAAAGTATTACAAAATGCTCGCCTTTGTCCTTATCTATACCATTATCATTATTTTTGGCTCGATTATCAGGCTGTTTATCTTCCCAATTTTTAAAGCTCAAAGGCTCATTATTAATATCTCTAAAGCGTGCATCATCATAGCTACACTGCTTGTTTTCAAAGCAATAATTATTTGTATAGCTTAAATCTGCTACACCTATGAAAGCATTAGAACCAATATCAATCATTGAGCTTAAGAAAGCATTTTCTTCTTTGGTATTTGGCACAGCCAAATAAGCGTTTGTGCCCTTGCTTAAATTATAAGCTTCTTCAAAAGTCATAGTTTTAGCACTTTGTGCGTAATAATGCCCATCAAACTCTTTAACTGTGCCTATATGAAAACAAGGCATATCAGCTTGAGCAAAAACACTTGTAAAAACTACACTAAGCATTGTGTGCATTGTTATTCTTTTCATTTTTTTATCCTTATTTATGACATACACTATCTTTTGAAACTTCTTCAACAGCTGAAAAAGAAGCTAAAACTTCGCCCATATCATTAATTTTTCCACACTTGTGTTTAAGCTTTTCGCCTTGTTTTATAGGACAAGTATCTTGCTTACATTCTCTTATTTCAGCCTTATAAATAATATCATTGCTTGTAACATTTTTTCTATTTGTTCCATCACTAAATATAGTTGTATCAGTATTTGGCACACTAACTTCACAAAATTTCATATCAGGGTTATTTACAAGCTGAATACTGCCATTGCCACCACTATAAGAGTAATTTGAACCTGACATTTTAGCACTTGATTTAATACTTGCTTCTTCACTCATTAACTCTTGCTTAAAGCTTGTATCAAGCCCTGAATTATCATTATTAAATGCTCCACTAAAGGCTGAATACACGCTATCTTCACTTTGAGCTTGTAAGCTTTTTTGTTGATTAGCAAGAGTTTTTAAATCGCTATTTGTGTTTGTTTGCACATAACTTGAACCTTTATTTAAAGCTGTATCACAAGCTGAACTATCTTGCCCCTTATACACAAGCATATCACTTTTTAATTCAGCCTTAGATAAGATAAAATGCGTAGAACTTGCGATGAGATTTGATATAGGTGCAGCAATATCTTGCAAAATCTTAGCTTTATTAGTATGAGCTAAATTACCACAACTTTGGTTGATACAGTAACAACCTCCACCATCTTCTTTTTGAACTTCTTTTAAAGAAAGAATAGAGCCATTATACTGCCAAATATGATAAGCTACTTTATCAATCCAAACATATTTAGGGCGACCAAAAACATCATTACCCACTTTCTGCCTTATAGAAGTTGTTGTTACAACGCCATTGGCACATATACCGCTAACATCAGAAAAATAAAAATTTCTATCTTTTCTTTTATCAAGATTCTCATCAATTGATATGTTAATTTGTATGTTTGATCTTGAGTCTATATTGTAAGAAAAACTTATAAAATCAGCACTCTTTGCTTCTTCGCATACTATCTTAGCACTCCCACTACTTTTACCATCAACGCTTGTAATAGCACTTCCATTTGTAATGGGATCATTTATCGTAGTATTCATATTGCTTTTAAAATGCTCAAGAATATCTGCTCCAAAACTTATACCATCATTTGTATCAGCAGCTAAAAGAAAAGATAGGGAACAAAGCATTAAAGATAAAGTCTTTTTCATAATTTATACTCCTAATTTTTGCCTGTATTGGTTAAAGGATTTGTTCTAAGCCCTTGCATAAGCATATTTTTGATTTGATCTGTTACGCCACTATTTATACCGATTTCTTCACTTATTTGGGTTAATCTGCCTTGAACAGCATTATTAAATTCCATTGAAGCTACTGCAATCTCTCTCATAAATTGAGCATCTTCTCTATCTAACTTTTTGCTTTGATTTTGATAAGCAGCAAGAGTTTGATTAAGCTCAAAATACAAATCGTCCATATAGGCTTTAAGAGTAAGTAAGGCGATATATTCGCTAATAGGAGTATTAGTTTTAAAACTAATTTTACCTGTTGAAGCAAGATTAAGCACATCTGCCACAGGTAAAGGAGCACCCTCAATAAAACTCTTATTGTCGGCTGTAAGTGGGGTATTTTGGGTAATGTTTGTAAGGATTTCATCAAATTGTGCTTCCATAAGCTCTCTCATACTTTTATTCATCATAAGAGTTGCTTTTGTTGTTCCTATAGCAGGATCGTTACACTTACCATCATCACATTGAATATTATATTTGGTATATTGAACTTGATTTTTTCCACCTTTTTTTTCTTTATTATCCCAAACAACATTAATAAAAGATTCTGCTGAAATTTCAGGGCGTAACACAGCTATTTTTGGTTCTGCATTAGCTCCATTGCCTGTAGCGACAGTAGCTCCCTCTTCAGTGTAACCCACCACATCGCCTACAAGTCCTCTTATGATATGTTCATACTCATCATTACCAAAGGCTTTTTTAAAAAAACCATTTGATTTTTTCGTAGCATTTTTAATCAAACTAAATTGTTCTAACAATACCTTAGCCGCAGTATTATCCTGATCTGCTGTAGGCGAATTGCCATTAACCCATTGGGTAAATTGGCTAATTTTTTCTTTAGCATTTTTTGTTGTTTCTGAAAAACCACTTACCCAATCAGCTTGCTGACCACCTGTTATGTTTTCACTAAGGACCTTACCTAATTTGTTACTCCAATTTGTTGTCATTTGACAAGTATCAAAATTCATATTATTTATAGCATTAGCTATATCTTCAAGCTCGCTCATTATGGTTTGACAATCCTTGCAAAGTGTAGAAAGTGCTATTTGAAAAGCAAAAGCAGGAGCAGCAGAAGCAATCTTCTTTAGTTTATCAACCAAATACTGAAAATTGAGGTAAGAAAAACCACCAAGCACCATATCAATACCATTACAACCCACATTAAATTTAGGAGCTTGAACAGAAAAAGGTTGTATAGTCTCGCCTCCTCCCCAACGAAATCTTGCACTTCCACCTGTAACAAAACCTGAAGCTTGTGATTTAAAATACCCAGCATTCTCACTTGTAAAACTTCCTCCAAGTGCTGAACTAATAAAGCTAGACATATCAGCTTTGGCTCCACTTGCCATTATAGCACTGATGCAAGCTATACTTAAACCTTTTTTTATAGCTCCCATATACTCACTCCTTGAATTAAATTTTTATCAACAAAACCCCAATACCTACTATCATAACTTCGCTCGTGAGTCCCCATTACAAAATACTTGCCTTGAGGAATAATGCCATCAAAAACAAAAGGTTTAACTTCTTTACCATTTTTGTCTTTAGTCTTTGCAACACCTATAAGCTTACCATTACAAAAATACTCCAAACCCTTTACACTAAGCATATCTCCATCTTTGCAACGCACATATTTGGCAAAATTTGAAAACTTCGTAAAATAAGGAGTGTCTTTAGGTAGCAAAAAATAAATCAGCTTATCTTTGAGTTCTCTGTTTTCAAAATCTTTTCTATAGATCATCACTTGTTTATCAATACTTTGGGTTCTAATAAAGCCTATCCCAAAGAAATTTGTTATAAAACCAATTGCAATGTATAAAACAACAAAAACAACTATAGATAAGGCTATGATGTTAAGAGCTTTGCTGATATTTTCTTTATCCAAGCTCATTATTTATCCTTTCTCATATTTTCATAGATAGCAAGCACATCTTTACTAATATCTTTTGCATAAGCATTGCTATTAGCCAAAGCACTTTTATAAAAAATAAGAGCATTATTCTCATCTGCTATCTTTTCTACTATAGTGTAAATTTCCTTTGAGCGTTCAAGAACATATTCTTCGCTTGGCACAAAACCTTTATTATTTAAAGCTATGCTAAGTATTTCTTTTCTTAGACTATCTTCTATAACCTGCATATCTACAAGATAAATTTTTGGAAATTTAGGAGCAAAAAACTTATCATAAGACACAATACAACAAAGCATTAAAACAAAACAAAAAATTAAATTTATAAACAAATCTTTGGTATTCATCTTTATCCTTTTTTATGTAAAAGTGAAATCAAGTGATCAAAATCATAGCCTCTCGCCATAAGGAGGTTAAATACTAAAGCTATAAATTTTCTTTGAGAGAGCACATTTGGTATCATATAAATATGTTCTAACAAAACAAGCAGCTCTTCTTCTTTGTCTTTTAATTGAATGCTTTTAACTGAATACATATCTTCTTTATTCAAAGGCAAAGCAAAAAGCATATTAAATAAAATTTCTATTTCTTCTTTTTCATTATTTGCTTGAGAATATAAATACAACTGTTTGATAAAAAATTTTACAAGATGTAGATCACTCACTTTATCCTCAACCATATCCTCAAATTTAAACATTACTTCTCCTTATCATAGTTCTTTGGCAAGTTTTTCTATAGCCTCTCCTAAATTCATTCCACTATCAGTAAGCTCTTTAATTCTTGCCTTGTCTTTTGGATCTGTGGAAGTAAGAAAATAAAAAAACCTATCCATTACAAGTCTATAAGGTAGTTTTATTTCTTCAGGAGTAATTACATATAGTTCTGAATATTCAGGCTTAACTGTAGAAACTGAGCGTAAAATTTGCTTATCCATTTCTCCAAGATTAAAGACTTCAGACTTTATAAGCATATTGATTGAAGTTTCAGTTTGCTTCATAAAGATTTTCCACGAAGAGTTGCTGATGATAGTTGAACCAGCCTTTGAAAGTCCTCCGCTTTTAGCATTGTATATATCATCAAAACCTTGAGTGGCAAGTATGATAGAGCCATCATATTTTCTTGCTCTACGATATGCTTGCTCAATGAAATCGTCCATTCTTGGATTTTTACCAAGAAATCTATGAGCTTCATCAATAATGATTTGAATGCGAGATTTTCTATCTGCACTCATATACATAAGCTGATTGATATGATAAATAAGAAGCATTATGAGCGGATCTCTGATTTCAGGGTGGCTTTCAAGTCCTTTAAATTCAACGACTATAAATTCTTTGCTGATATTAAACTCATTTGCCCCAGCTAAAAACTTTTCATAAATTCCACCCCTACAAAACGAACCAAGTTGATCTGCAAAATCCTTAAACCTTAAATCTTGTTCGCCATACATAGCATTAATTGTATCTCTTACATTGGTTACTTCAATTTTATTGCCTATATCAAGATAAAGTTTTTTGATAATATCTTGAAGCTTTGTTTTTATCAGCTTTTCATCTTCTTGAGCCCTATTTTCAGATTTTGAACTACCAAGCATATAGATAAAATCTGCTAAATATGCCAAATCCTCCATTAATTGCTCTTCGCTTTTGATTTCAGAAAATGGATTAAAACTAATAGGCTTTTGAGGATCAAGAAATACATATTGCCCATCTAAAGTCTCACAAAGCTTTAAGAAAGAGTTGTCATAATCCAAAACAAAAACTCTATCGCCTCTTGCATAAGAATTAAAACCAAGCATATTCAAAAGCACTGATTTACCAGCTCCTGAAGTAGCAACAAGATAGGCATTAAAATTGATATTAGAAACAAACAAATCCACTCCTGCAAGCTGTGCTCTTCTTGAAAAAAGTATTATATTTGGAGTTGTGCCCTTGTAATCTGCTTCAAGAGGAATAAATTGAGACACTTGATCAGGAAATAAAGAACGATATTTACCTGTGGTAGAAAAAACATATTCTTTATTGATGCCCATAGGTAAAGATGCAATGAAATTAAGCTGATGAATACCTAAGGCTTCGTCCATTATCAAAGCTTTGCTTTCTCCACCCTTGTTCCAATAACTCATCATAGTATGAGCGTTTTGAGCGGCATCTTCATAGCTATCTCCACTTACAATAACATTTAAATCAAAAGCATAAAGTTTTTCTTTTTGATTGTCTATCCTATCAAGGATAGATACACTTTCTTCTCTTGCAGCAGCAAATTGTCTAAACAAAGCTTCACTCCATTTTTGAGAAAGAATGACTGAGTGATTTCTTGCAACAGAACCTGTTTTTTTCTTAGGGAGTCTCATAATTGAACTTGTAATAAAGAAGCTATCCTTGAATTGATTGGTGTCTAAAGCCCTGCTAATATAATCTCCTATTTTTTCTCCAAAATCACTTATATGAGCAATTTTTGGCAAGCTCTGCGTAGCAAGGGAAATATAGCTTTTATCATCTACTTCTATATGTGTGTCTTTAATGATGATTTTTGTGCTAGGAGCTATGATTTGCTTATTGATATAACAATTTTCATCATAAGGAGGGATAATGCCATTAATATCGTGATTTGGATTTAAAATTTCATATAGTATAGGTTTTAATTCTTCTGGTTTTACAAGATGCCCTCCAAAATGATTGGCTGCAAGTATATTTTTTAGAGTATCTTTATATTGAACTATATTTTCTTTTTTATCTGATTTGATACTGATTAAAAGAACAAAATTTTTAATTTTAGCTGTCATAGAGCGAGAAACCCCCTCTTTGGTTTTTGAATAATAAAACTCGCTCATATTGATTACAGCTTTTCTAAGAAGTTCATTGTTTTCAAAATTAGCCCTTTTTAGGTGCTCGTGCTTCCAATACTCTACATTATTTCGTATATTTTTAGAACCAAAAAGCATAAATTGCAAAAAAGTATCATCAGACAACTTAGAAAGCATTTCTTCTATGGCTGTAGCTGTGCTCTCGCCCATTCGTATGCGAGGAGAAGCAAAAAATATGCAACCATAACTATTGTCATTGTTGATGTAAATACCCTCATTTTCATCAAAGCTCATATAGGGTAAAAAATCACTAAATTTATAACGCTCAAATAAGGCATTGTAGGTTTGAGTAGGTAAAGAACTCAAATCCTTTGCAGGCTCTTTAAGTTTATCCATTTTGCTAGCAATAAAATCCATAAAAGACATATTATTCTCCATTTATTACATTGAAATCAAAGATTTTTTCTTTGGCTTCTTCTCCACTTCGTGGATCACTAAGAACAAACTCTCCATCTTTAATTTTAAGCCAGCTTTCACTATAGCTATGATAAAGCCCATCATCACTCACAAAAGGAAATATAACCATTTGAGCAAATAAAGGCTGTCTAAAAAGTGGCATAGTGTTTGGTAACTTTGTGATATTTTCTCTTACAGCACTTTGTCTATTTTGCTGAGCAAAAGCAGGAGAGTTTGTTAAAAATTCTCTAATGAGCTCATCTTCATTGCCTTTTGGTAAAGCAGTGTAATTTATATCATCATTAATAAGGATTTTAAGCTTATTGTTTAAATCTTTATTTTTTGCCACAATAGGACTATCTTTAAAAGAACAAGCACCCATCAATAAAGAACCTACCAATGCAAATACAAGACTAGTCTTTCTCATTTTTTATCACTCCAAAAGGTAATGTTTTCAATATAAACATACGCTCCCTCATCAAGCTTATACCAATAAGAGCCTGTCTTAGACTGCACCAAATCTTTTACAATAAGCTTGCCACCCACAGGCACAACTGCTACCTTTTGAGCCTTAGTATCAGGTTGTTTTCTTACTGTAACAATCTTTACAGCCTTACCATAACTAAATTTCTTTTTAGCTATATTTTCTTTGACTAAGTCAAAGAAAGTGTAAGGATTTTGTGCTTTACCTTTTGGAGTGGTTTTATTTGGAAAAACATTCTTTTCTAAAAGAGCAATACGCTCTTCTAAAGCCTTATTTTTTTCAAACAAAGAAATAAGAGCTTGCTTTAAAAGAATATCCCCTTGCAATTCTTTATCGCTTTGCATTGCCATTAATAAACTTGGAGCTATTGTTAAACTTACAACAACCAACTTAATCTTGTGTGATAATGCTTTTATGTATAAATGTTCCATCGTTTAGTTTTACCCAACCATCTTGTTCATAAAGTGCAAAAAGCACTTCATCTTTGTTAGCTATCCTTAGCACCTTTGCTTTACAACTTGGCTCTTGTCTTATGTTTGCAGCATAGACACAAACCTTAACCTCTGCATTAATTTCTTTCTTAGCTCCACCGCTTGCAGAACAATCAACTAAAGTCTGTGATACATTGCTTGTATTTAAATCTCCTGCGAGCGTAGAATTTGTCACATTATTTTCTATTTTGCTTGCATTACTTTCTCCTATATTGTCCCATAAAGCACTTACCCCATTGTCATTTGTTTTTGAGCTTGCAAGAGCCTTTGTTTGAGAAGTTTTGGATTTATTGCCTTTTTTTGAAATCTTAGGCTTTTTATTTTTTCTAACCTTTGTCTGTGTGTTTTTACTAGCTGTAGCAGAGTAATCACTATTCCACACCAAAGGCGTGCTCGTTGGCACTCTTTTATCTTCATCAAGATAAAATCTAAAAATCACAGGGTGTTCATTTTGAATATTGCGAATTTCAGTAGCCTCTACCATCTCTTGAAGTTTTTGTTTAGCAAACATATCCTTTTGTCTTTGCTTTTCTGCTTCAAGCTCTTTTGCTTTTTTCTTTTGATCTTGAGCTTTACCACCATCAAGTGTTCTTGTCCTCAAGTCTTCCATATCAGAGCTTAAATCATAAACTTCAGATACCGAGCCACAAACTCCACTATTTTTGCCCTTTTGACACTGAAAATCATCTCTATAAGGAAGCATAGCAGAGCAACCCTGAATTAAAAAAGCTCCAAAGATAACAGCACTAGAAAGCTTTAACAAATGTCCTTTCATTCCTTATCCTTAACTAAAAATTCATTTATCCTTTCAAAATTTGCCCCATCAATTACAGCTACAACCTTATTTTGTTCTATTTTGTCTATAACAAAGAGTTTTGGCGTGCCTGTAATATTAAGCTTTTCGCCCAAAGCTATGGTAGCCTTTAAAGTATTTTCAGCTTCCTTGCTTATGCTCACATCGTTTAAATTCTTCTGAGTGGTTCTAATTTGCCTCATCGCTAATTTTATATCTTTGCTAGAAAGTATTTGTCCACTCCATTTCTTAGCATTCTGATGAAAACTTAAAGGAAAAAAATTTACATATACATTCACATTTTGCTTTTCAAAAAATTCCTCAACTTTGGCACAAAATGGACACTCTGGATCGGTAAAAATAACAAAATCATATCTTTTGCTACCACTTCCATACACGACTCTTTTTGCATTTTGCAAAAGTTCTGTTGCATTAGCATCTTTTAAAGCCTTTTCATTAAGTTCAGCTTGCCATTTGCTTGCATCATTAGCTGTTAAGCTTTCGCCTGTAGCTGTATAAAGTTCTCCTATAAATAAAACACGCTTGAAAGGATTAATGTAAAAGATATTACCATTGCCTAAATAAGCCTTATAAAAGCCATCAATTTCAGCTCTTTCAACCTTATCTATTTTTGTGCTTGGTATAATACCTTTTACAAGAGCTTCTTCTTGTTGCTCTATGAGAGTAGTAGGCTCGGTTGCATTAAGAAAGCTAAAAAGAGCAAGACTTGATCCTAAAAAAGTTGTCAATTTTAATTTCATTGGTTTCTCCTTATTGATTTTGAATTTGTTGTTGATTATTTTGTTGAACTTGTGTTTGAGTATTTGGTTTTTTGCCGTCTGCTGTTTGTTGATTATTTACTGTATCAAGTGCTGTCATTTCAGTTACTAAAACATTAATTTCTCTTCCTGCTGAAATTTCAATCACAGGGGTAACCTGATCAGCCATTTTAAGGTAAAAATCAGCCAATTTTTCAGCCGAACTTGAAAGTCCTTTAAAAGCTCCAGCTTGCAAACTTTCTCCTGCACTCATATTGCCTGTTTGTGTTGTTGTGCCGCCCCAACCTGAAGTAATGATTTGATTTTGATTAGCAAATGATTCTCCTACACCTTGTAAAAATCCAGCAATAAGTGTCCTAGCAAGCAAGGCACCTTGCTTTGTAATAACTTCGCCTTTGAGCCCAAGCTTACCATCTTCGCCACTTACTGCACCTCTTAAAGCCATATCAATATGTTCTCTTTTATTAGTAATGCAAGAGATATTATTAACTCTGATATAAGCTCTTTCAGCAGTTAAATCCCCATAACCCTCGCCCATTAAAAAACAATCCACAATATCATAGGCAAAATAATTTGGCAAAATAGACAAATCAGTTACTTTCATCAATACAGGCAAGGGAGAACTTTTAGCTTGTGTCATTGTAGGGGCGTCCATACCTGAAAGCAATACAGCTTTAATTATTGATCCCGTAGGTATGATATGCCCCTCTAACTTTTTTGGCTTTTCTTCCTTTGGCTTAGGCTGAGTAACATTTGTAAAAGAAAGTGTCCCCTCTATTGGTGTATAGCGTATCTCTTCCACCTCTTCTAAATCAGGCACTTCTCCAAGTTTTGTTAAACCAAATTTTTCTTCTTGCATTAGTGTTTGACTTTCAATTTCTGCTGTTGGCATTGGAAAATTCTTATATAAACTATCATTGTTTTCAATGGAATTAGTCTGATTGTTTGTATTTGTAGTTGTAGGTTGCAAAGGTATCTCATTAGCTTTAGTTTCATCTTTTGCATTATTTTTTAAATAATTTGCATTTTCTTTTTGCATATCAATAATAAGTTTTTTTAAGTCATTAACTTCTTTAGCAAGGCTTTCATTCCTTGTATTCAAGTTGATTAAATCTTTCTTGGCTAAAGCTAAATCATCGACTGCTGAACCAACCCATTGTGTTTTAGCAGTTGGATTTTCTTCAACAATTTTAAAGTTACCTGCTGTATTGCTACTCGTTGTTTGTTTTTTATCTCCAACCAAAAACATTAAACACCCAAGCGTTACAATGAGTCCTATAAAAATAATAATCTTATTTTTACTTTGATTTTTTTGAGCATTATTTGGATCTTTGTCATTGCTAAAGAATTTCAAAAATGGGTTATTCATCTTACAGCCTTTGTGATGATAACTATGCTAGCTCTTGAATAGGGTAAAAGATGATTAACCTCATTGTCATAATATACACTTATGGCTTTTGGGCTTTCTTTTGCGAATTTAATATAATCTTTTGGATTTAAAACAAGAGCTTTATCGGTTTTGTTTCTTACTTCAATTAAAGCAGCACTATATATCACACCATCATAGGTATTAATTTCTTTCATCTCAAGCGTGCTATCATTTGCAATTATTTTATTTATTTTTTTAGTTTTATAACCTTGTGGCACGCCATTTGCAAATATACTTTGTGTGATTTTACCCATTGTAGCTATAAAAGGATCATTGCTTTCATATTTTAAAATTTCTTCCTTACTTGCCGCAAAGTCATTAATAACAATAGTTTCAGCCTCCATTTCTACAGGATTAAGCACAATAGAATAAGTTTTAGACTCAGTGATAAAAAACACCTCAGAACTTTGAGCTCTATCATAAATAGTTTCTGGCTGTCCTATAACTTCAACCTTATTCTTACCTGTTGTGCGTATTTTTTCTTTAAGCACAGGTTGATATTTAATGAAAGCTTGGTTATTCACAACCTTAATATCTACACCTTTTTCCTTAGAATAAGAAACATCAAGTATAGTGCTTGGCAAGACAAGTCTATTAACACTATTGTTTGACACATTGATTGTGATAGCTTCACTTGGTGGATTATCAATTACAACTATGGCATTTAGATTTGTAAAAGATATAATAAAAGCCATAAAAATGGCAACTTTTTTCCTAGTTATCACTTTTTCCTCCTTTTTCGTGTTTAATAGGCACAACATCAGTTAAAAAAAATCTACCAAGTATAATGTCATACTTAATATCAAACTCAGCATTTTCAGAGCGGACAACTTTGCTATCAATAATATCCTTAACTACGCCATAAACTTTAATAACACCTTTGACATCAGCATCGATTGAAGAGACAAAAAAAGTCCTTGAAATAGAGTTTTCTATGATATATCTTGCTTGCTCTAAAAGTTTTGATTTTACTTCATCATAAAATTTTGGATCAACTAGAGTGAGGATATTTTCGATATTGTTATTTGCATTAGATTTTGTAACATTTAACAAGTTAAAAGTAATAAACTGCCCCATCTCGTGTAAATAGGTTTTAGAAACTTCATTGCCTGCTATCCAAAATTCTTGATTGACAATTTTTGGTGGAACAAAAACAACTTTTTGAGAATCAGTCCTTGCTACGATGATATATACCAAGAAAATAATCACAATGCTTAAAACAATAGAGATTATTCTAAAAGTAATATTCTCATAAAGGTATTTATCCATTTTATTTTTGTATTTATCAAATAACATTTACGCTCCTACAAAATATCTCATATAAGAGGGTGGCATTTTTTTAGGTTGTCTTATGCCTGTCATATAGAGCAAATGCAAAAAGAAACCTTTAATCCTTGATTTTTTAAGTTTTTCATAGAGTTTTGAGCAAACAATACCCAAAACAAAGAAAATTCCGAAACTAATAGCCCCTTTAGTAAAAAGTATAGCAATAGCCACAAAAGCAGAAAAAACAATAAGGGTATCAATTTCCCAATTTCCAAACATAGGCTTGGTATCAATAAATTTATTAATTTCTACATATCCATTTGAATCTTTAGCCAAAAACGATCCTTTCATTCACACAATCTATATAGAAAAAGGAGGTAAAATCCTCCTTTTTTCTTTTAAAACAAGCCTGAATTAAGTGCTTCGATAATAGAATTTCCTTGAGTTACCAAAACAGCAAAACCAAGCATTAAGAAAAATTGAAGTATAGAACCAGCAAAGGCTCTCCACACTCCAACACAAAAGAACAAAAGGGCTATAATTCTTGAAGCGTAAGTATCATCTAGCCAAGAACTTACCGTATCCCATAATCCTTTTGCACCAAGTCCATCAGTATTGCCCGCAAAGAGCGAAATTGCTCCAAAGGTAAATACAAACATTAAAAACAATAAAAGCTTTTTCATTTTTAACCTTAAATTTGGATTTGTAATTCTTAGCCAAATAAAAAGATTAAAAAACTAAAGAGCCTATAAGAGCCCTCAACGCTTTCTTTGCTGTAAAAACAGCACCCATTATTGATTAAATCAATCTTAAAATTATATCATAAAATATTATTATTAGGAATATTTTTTATAAAAAAATATAGTTATTTATGAATTTATTTGAATTAAAAAATAAGATATTTATTTATATAAATTCCCATAAAATAGATATATTAAAAGAAAGAAGCTAAAAAATTTAATAATTTATATGAATATTTTATTTATTATTATATAATACTATTATGAATAAAGAAAATTATGCAAATGAAACATTTTTTAATCACAAAATTCAAAATACTATTTGTAGCGTGCAAGAATTGAGATTACCTATTTTTGCACCTATAAAAAGAACAAGTCCGAGTTCTGCCATTTTTAAAGACTTCTTGGCAAATAAAAGGACAAGAAGTGTGCAAACAAAATGGGGCAAGGTGCAAATAAAAGGCTTTTTGCTCACTCAAGCTCATAAAGACCTCCTCGATTTGATTATATTTTGTGCAAAATATAAAAAAATTACTAATGATAATAGGCTTTTGGTTGAATTTAGCACCGCAAATGTGCTTAAGCATTATGGAGATAAGGGCTTTAATTACAAGTGGTTTAAATCTATGCTTGATGAGATAATGTCTGCAGTTATCCATCTTAAAACAAATGATGGTGTAGGCTATGCTTTTCACATTATTTCAGCAATGAAATACAATGATAAAGAAGAATTTTTAGGCATATTTCTTTCAAGTGAGTATTTGAAATTTTATAAAGATACTTTTGCCATAAACTATAACAAAGAAACTTTAAATATAGTCAATGTAGAAAATTCCACAATAAAAACAGCTATTCGTTTTTTCATTTCGCATAATGCCTTAAATCTAAGTTTTGACAATCTATTGCTTGCTATAGGTGTAAAAGCAAACAAAGGCGATAGGTATTATAGAGCTATCAAACAAGAATTTAATAAAAATATTCACTTGCTTGCGGAATTTAATATTGTATTTAAAAATGATACTTTTACTTATAAAGGAAATGATAATGTCAGTTTCTTCCTTAACTAAAGAACAAGATCATATTGTAAATTGCGAATTTGAGAACATACTTCTCATTAATGCTTATGCTGGAACAGGCAAAACTTCCACTTTAGTAAAATTTTGCGAACAAAGAGCTAAGTATAAAATTCTTTATTTATCCTACAATTCTGCGATGAGGGTGGAGGCTGAATCTAAATTTAAACATATTAAAAATGTAAGTGTAAAGACTATGCACTCTCTAGCTTATGAAAATACTAATAAATCCATCAAAGAAAGGCTTGGTTCTTTAAGAGCCTTAGATTTAAATCCTCTTTTAAATGATCGTGATGAAAAAGAAAAAAACTTTTATGCAAGCTCTTTGCTTTCTTTGCTTCGTAACTTTTGCAATACAAATTTTAATCTTGAAGATTTTATCAACGAAGTAAGTAAAAATTTAAAAGACTATGGACTTAACCCTCGTATGGATACAAGTTATATTTTAAGAAAGCTAAGGACTTTGTGGCTGGAAAAAATTCCAAATGATAAAAAACTACTTTATGAGCACGACTTTTACCTTAAAGATTTTCAGCTTAGCAAGCCTGTTTTAGATTATGATTTTATAGTTGTTGATGAGGCTCAAGATATTAATGGCTGTGTCATAGATATAGTTTTAAATCAAAAAGCTAAAAAAGTCTTTATAGGAGATACTTATCAAAGTATTTATAAATTTAGAGGAGCGTGTAATTCTTTAGAATTTCTATCTTCATACCCAAATGCAAAAGTGCTTTATCTTACGCAAAGCTTTCGTTGCCCTGAAAGCATAGCAAAAGAAGCCAATCGATACTTGCAACTCTTGGGAGCAAAAAAAGAATTTAAAGGCTCTTTTAAACCAGATAAGCGTAAAAAATTAAATGAACAAAAAGCAATTATTACTCGCACCAATGCCAAACTTTTTGACATAGCTGTGCAAAACCTAGATAAAAAACTTTTTTTAGTAGGTGGAGTAGAAAGCTACAATTTCAACGATCTACTTGATATTCAAAATTTGCTTTGTGGTAAAAAAGAACGCATTCAAAATGCTTTTATTGCTAGATTTAACAATGTTAAAGAACTTATAGCCTATTCTGATGAAAGCAAGGAGATTGACTTAAAGCAAAAGCTCCTTATTTGCTTTAAATATATGGGAGAAAATATTTTTGAGCTTATTAAAAAAATAAAAACAAGTGTAGTTAAGGACCCAACCAAAGCTCATTTAATTCTTAGCACAGGACATAAAAGCAAAGGACTTGAATGGGATATAGTGGAAATTATTGATGATTTTATCAATTTAAGAGAAATACTTGAAGAAAATTCAAATGCAGAGATAACCAAAGAAGAACTTAATCTTTTTTATGTTGCTCTAACAAGAAGTAAAGCTGAACTTATTGTAGACAGAGCTTATTTACTTGATGATAAGTTTTTAAAATATTGTAAAGATCGTATAACCATAACATAAGGAGGAATAATGAAAGAGTTTCTTATACTCGTAAAAGATGGCAAAAATATAAAAAAGCGTTATTACAGCATTAAAGAAAGTGCTGAATTTTTTGGTGTAAGTTATCCTACTATTAATAGATGGGTTAAAACAAAAGCTATAAAAGCTTCACGATTTGGCAGGGCTATTTACATAGAAGAAGATGAAATTATTAAACTTCAAAATGATTGTTTGCAAGGAAAAGTTATAGGAGAAAACAATGAGTGAAAGAATATATTGCAGAAGAGATGAAGCTGCTAAAATTCTGCAAGTAAGTTGTGCAACCATTATTAACTGGGTTAAACAGGGTTATATTAAGGAATATCGTATTCATAAAAGCACTAAAAGCCCTTTATATAACATCAAAGAAATAGAAGAAACTCTTAAAAATCCAAAGGCTTGAAGATGCAAACCACTATCTTTAGAGCCACTGATAAAGGTAATACAAGGTATTATCAAATGAGTATGGAACAAACCCTATTCAACACTTTTTTAGTAGAAAGGAAATATGGCAATGTTAATTACAAATCGCATACAGGACTAAAAATAGATTATTTCGATGAATTAGAACAAGCCCAAGCTTTTTATGATAAAATGCTGAAAAACAAAGCAAAAAAAGGATATAAATAATATATCTATTTTTGAGATATTGTTTATATCTTACATTTAACATATTTAAAAAAGGATATATAATGAAACACGATGAAGTTATAGATATACAAGGAAAAGTATTTACAGTAAGCAATGAAATATTTGCCAAAGAATATACACCTTATGCAAATGTAGATGATGTCTTTATGAATAAAAACACCAAAAACATATATACAGCTGAATTTTTTGGAGACAAGGTAAAGCTTGTGCTAGTAAGCCATAGCATAGCTATGGATAAGCTTATGAAAGACTTAATACCTTTTAGAAATAGGCTCATTGATGAACTTGGTTTTGATAAAAAGCTTAAATGGTAAAGCCTATTTATAAAGTATTCTGTAATTTAAATAATAAAACGATATTATACAAATTCTAATCCAAATTCTTTAAGCCTTGGATCAAGCTTGCATAAAAACCCTCCCCACCATTCAAAGAGTTTTTTTCTTTCTTCCAAATTTGAGGCGAAATTATAGCTTGCTCTAACTGAATTTTTATCAGCGTGAGCAAGACAAAGTTCTATAATATCGCTGCTTAAATTATGTTCATTTCTATGTTCGTGGCAAAGCGTGCTAAACATAGAACGAAAGCCGTGAGGTGTAAAATCTTCATTGCTATATCCCATACGCCTAAACATCATACGAATGGTATTATCACTCATAATTTCATTTTTATTATGTAAAGAAGCAAAAAGCTTGTCATTGAAACTTACTTGTCTATACCATTTCAGTATTTTAAGACAAGGAGGGCTAAGATGGACCAAGTGTTTTTTCTTCATTTTCATCTTTTCAGCAGGTATTTCCCAAATACCTTTATCCAAGTCTATATCGCTCCAAGTTGCACTTCTTATACTAAAACTTCTTTGAGCGGTAAATAAAGAAAGTAGGGTAGCAACCTTAGTGCTTATATTCGCTTCAGTATCTAAAATATCCCCTATAAGTTGTTTCACTTTATCTACTTCCACAATAGTTGCAAAATGCCTTACAGGAGCTTTATAGATGATATTTTTCTTGACGATGCTAGATATAGGATTATTTTCTATTAAATCTTTATTTATAGCATAGATAAAGATATTATTTAGATCATTGAATAATTTTTTAGCAACAGAAGCTTTTTTTGTAATTTTTAACCTTTCAAAAATATCTAAAATTTCGTTTTTGTTGATTTTATCAATTTGATAATCTAATATATCTTTACAATGGATATAAATCCTAGATTTAAGAGTTTGCAAGGTTTTTGGCGAAACATCGTTTTTTTGGATAAAGTATTTTTCACAAAGTTCTTTGAAATTTTCTTTTATAGAAGATTTTTCATTGATAGAATTGCGAGTAAGCAGATTATATTGAATTTTAGTTCTTTCCTCTCTTGCTTCCTTTAAAGACATTTTAGGGTATGTTCCTAATGTTATGCGTTTAAGTTTTCTTGTTTTTGGGTCTTTGTAATCAAATACAAAAGATTTTTTGCCACTTGGATATACAAGAACAAATAACTTTTCAAAATCAGCCACTAAATATTTTTTATCAAGCTTTGGTTCTAAAGCCTTTATCTCTTTATCACTTAGCAAGCAATACCCCCTCAAACATCTATAAAATAATTGTTTAATAAATATTTCTACTAACTTTTATCAAACTAACTTCAAAAGTTAGTAGAAAAGTTAGTAATTTTTTCTTTGCTTGGGATTTTATCCAAGTTATACTTTATATAAGCTTTAAATACTTTTAAAGTTCTATTCTATGGGAGTTTGGTTGATTTAAAATTTTACTTGGTTTGTATTGGTTTGTATTGGTTTTATGTATAAATGGTATCAAGGGGGAGACTTGAACTCCCGACCTCCGGCTTATGAGACCAGCGCTCTAACCAGCTGAGCTACCCTGACTCGAGTAAAAAACTAAGTTAAAATTATACATTATTTTGCTAAAATTTTGCTGATTTTAAACAAGAATTTTATATAATCAAGTTCTTTTTTAAACATAGATAGGTGTCCGAGCGGTTGAAGGAGCACGCCTGGAACGCGTGTAAAGTGCAAGCTTTCGAGGGTTCAAATCCCTTCCTATCTGCCATTTGTTTTTATTAAGATTTTAAAATATGTATTGCTTCCATGATTTTTATAAAATTATCCTTTTTAATCCCAAAATACACCATAAAAAGATCAACAAACCACCAAATCAAGCTTGCTAAAAAAGCTAAACCTAAACAAACAAGCAAGGTAATAGCCTGTTCTTCATCCCTAAAACTAGATGTAGCTAAGATCACAATACCTGAGACAAACAACACAACACAAAGCACAAATAAGATGATTTTGAGCACACCTAAAATCATATCACCTTTATAAAAGCGATCAAAGCCAAAAATTCCCATGAAAAATCCAAATAACAAACCAACAACGGGATTTTTAAAACTTATACACATTAAAGACTGCATTTCTTCATCACTAAGCTCTTCAATATTTTGCTTGAGTAAAGGTATATTTGCTCCATCGATTTTATCTACTATATCCATAAGAAAAAAATTTTTAGTATCCATTGTGTTAAATCCTTATCCTAAAACGGCGTAAATTTTTCGCAAATTGTCTTTTTTTATACCAAAAAACACGCAAAATATATCCACAACATACCAAATAAGAGCCACAATAAAAGCAAGCATAACAAAAATAGAAACAACAACTAAAACCGTATCTGCAACTCCTGGATTAACATAGTAAGAACCACCCTTTGTGAAAATACCTAATGAAAAAATTCCTAAATACGCCCCAAAAATAACCGCAAGTTTTGCGATACCCAAACCTATATTGCCTTTATAAAAGCGATCAATGCCAAAAATTCCCATACATAAAGAAAGCAGCAAACCTATGATAGGATTTTTAAGATTTAAAAGAAGCAAAGCTTGATATTTGTCATCATCTGCTTTTTCAAGGCTTTCTTTAAAAGCAAAAATCGCATCATTTGGAATTTTATCTTTCATATTTAAAAGTATAAGTTCTGCATTTTTCATCATTGTTTCCTTTGTAAAACTTCAAAAATTTTTCTTAGATTGTCTTTTTTTACGCCCTTATATACCAAAAAAATATCACTTACCACCCAGATAAAAGCGATGATTGCTAGCACACAAAGTATGATAAAAACTCCTGTTTGAAGCTGATCTGCTTTATCGATATAAAAGTTAAAAGTCGCGTATATGACGCAAACAAAGATGAGCTTAAACACACCTAAAGCCACATCGCCTTTATAAATTCGATCAACCCCAGGAACGATAACGCTAAAAATCAAAGCTAAAATAGGGTTTTTATAACTTATCAACAACAAAGCATCAAACTGAGAATCTTCCGCCTCATCAAGACTTTGCTTAAATGCTGCATATGAATCACTTGGAACCTTTTCTTTGAGTTGTAAAAACAAAGTATCGGCATTTTTCATCGCTTAAACCTTAAAGATAAAATAAAACTTGCATTATAGCAAAGAATGCTTAAAAAATAAAACAAATCATAGTAAAAAGCACTTAAATTTACAAAAGTTTGATAGAAAAAAAGGAGGGTGGTGACCCATACGAGACTCGAACTCGTGTTACCGCCGTGAAAGGGCGATGTCCTAACCGCTAGACGAATGGGCCAAATATAGCTTTAAATTTAAAAGTGAGATTATAGCAATTAAGGACTTAAAAATTGCTGAATTATCGTTTTTAACTTTTTAATTTTTAATTTAGTTTGCTTTTGTTATAGTTTTACAATTAAAGACTAAAATTGTAATAATTAATAATTAAGGAACTTTTATCAAAATGGATATTTTAAGCCTCGTTTTTCTCGCCTGTGCTTTATCAATGGACGCCTTTGCTGTAGCTTTGTGTAAGGGTTTTAGCGTAAATGAGCTTAAAATAAAGCATTTTTTGATCGTAGGGCTTTATTTTGGCGGTTTTCAAGCTTTAATGCCTTTGATTGGGTATTTTTTAGGCTCTGCTTTAAGCTCATTCATTGATGATTATGATCATTGGATCGCTTTTATTTTGTTGAGTTTGATCGGCTTAAAGATGATTAAAGAGAGTAGACAAAAAGATAGCTGTGATGCAAACAGCGATCAATTTGGCTTTCAAACTATGTTTTTGCTTGCTATGGCGACAAGTATCGATGCTTTAGCTGTTGGGGTGAGTTTTGCTTTTTTGCATATTGAAATTTTTAGCTCGGTGCTAATCATCGGCGTGATTACTTTCATCTTTTCAGCGCTTGCTCTTAAAATCGGTAAAAAATTTGGCACGAAATTTAAAGAAAAAGCTGAATTTATCGGTGGTGTGGTGCTGATTTGCATAGGAGCTAAAATCCTTTTACAGCACCTTTTAGAAAGCTAAGTTATCATCTTTAATCTTACTTTTTAAAGTCTTAAACAAAACAAATTACAGCAAAAAGCCACAACAAATACTCAAAAGCAATCTTAAATATCAAGTTCTATACCAACAGGAGCGTGATCTGAGCCAAATATATCATCTCGTATAAAGGCATTTTTAAGCTTATTTTCAAGGCTTTTTGAGATGAAAAAATAATCAATCCTCCAGCCCACATTCCTATCTCTTGCCTTCATTCTATAGCTCCACCATGAGTATTTTTCTTTAATATCGCCATTTACTGCCCTAAAAGTATCAATAAAACCAAGCGCAAGCAAATCATCTATCCAAGCCCTTTCTATAGGCAAAAAGCCAGAAGTTTTTGCATTTGCTTTTGGGTGGGTTAGATCAATTTCTTTATGCGCTGTATTTACATCGCCACAAATGATAATGT
The DNA here is from genome assembly GCF_006864535.1 of Campylobacter sp. MIT 12-8780. NCBI lineage: Bacteria > Pseudomonadati > Campylobacterota > Epsilonproteobacteria > Campylobacterales > Campylobacteraceae > Campylobacter > Campylobacter sp. MIT 12-8780. Next base: position 100,116 of record NZ_QHLL01000007.1, on the reverse strand, counting down.
CCTTTTTTTCAACCAGCAAATCTTTAAGATACGCTAAAAAATCCGCATAAAATTTCATCTTAAAATCAAGCCTAATTTCATCTTTTTGTCCATTTGGAAAATAGATATTAAAAAGCACCACATTGCCAAAGCGGTGTTCTAGCACGCGTCCTTCCTCATCATCGCAAAACTGGCATTTACTTGTTTGTGCCTCAAAATTATACAAGCTCATCACCCCAGAATACCCAGCCCTTTTGGCTGAATTTGAGGCGATATGTTTAAAATCAAGCTCATAAATTTGCTTTGGGAATTTATCCTCATGGGCTTTGATCTCTTGAAAGCCTACAAAGTCAAAACTCTCTTTTTCTAACCAAGCTAAAGCGTTTTTATCACAAATGGCACGCAAGCCATTGACATTCCAAGAAAGCAGTTTCATCTTATACCTTTTCATTTTAAAAAGGCTAATCATAGCATATTTTAATAACAATTTTGTCAAGATTTTGGTGTTTGAAAACTTGCTTTTTGATTAACACTGATTTCACACTTTTATCTTATAATACGCCTTTTATTTTTTAAAGGAAGCTTTGATGAAACGTTTTGAAATTTCTTGGTTAAACTTTGTTTTGCTGAATGCTCTTTTCATCACTTTGATGAATTTTCATCTTTTTGATTTTATTTATTCGAATTTAGATGAAGATGCGAGCTTGTGGCTTAAAATTTCTTTTGTGCTGATTTATTTTTCACTTTTGGTGATGATTTTTGGTTTATTATTTTTGCCTTTTTTAACGCAGTTTTTTGCGATTGTTTTTGTACTCGTAACTTGCGTGAGTGCTTATTTTATGCACTTTTATGGGGTTGTTATTGATAAAGATATGATACAAAATGCTCTTAATACCGATCAAAGAGAGCTTAAAGAGCTTTTTAATTTTACTTTTTTATTTTGGACCGTGTTTTTAGGGCTTGTGCCAAGTTTGTTGATCTTAAAGTGTAAAATTCGCTGGGGGGGGGGGCTTAGACATATAGCGATTAAATTCACCAGCATTTTCATCGCTTTAATTATCGTGCTTGCTTGTTTTTTACCGCAAAGTAAAACTCTTATCCCATTTTTCCGCAACTACAATCAAACAAGAGTATATAATGCCCCTGTTTTTCAAATTTATTCTTTCGTGCGATATGTCAAACAAAAAGTCGTGAAAAAGCCTGAACTTAAAATCATCTCCCAAGATGCCAAACTCAGTGAAAATATAAAAAGAAAACTACTCGTTTTTGTCATCGGCGAAACAGCAAGAGCAGCAAATTTCCGCTTTAAAAACAAAGATCATATCAACGACACCACCGCTTATACTTCAAATTTAGGGGCAGTGTATTTTACTGAGGTAAGCTCTTGTGGCACTTCTACAGCTGTGAGTGTGCCTTGTATGTTTTCAGTTTCAACGCGAAAGGAGTATTCAAGCTCTGAATTTCAAGAAAATGCCCTTGATATCTTGCAAAAAGTAGGGGTAAAAGTAAGTATTTTAGGCAATAATTCAGGAGGTTGTCAAGGAATTTGCAAAAGAATAGCTCATTCAAAATACCTTGACGCTGAATTTGATGGGGCTTTGCTTGAGGGTTTTAAAAAAGAACTTTTCAGTGAAGATGAGTATGAGATCATCGTGCTTCATTTGCAAGGCTCACATGGACCAACTTATTATAAACGTTATCCAAGCGAGTTTAGACGTTTTGAGCCAACTTGTGATACAAATGAGCTTCAAGAGTGCAGTAGTGAGGCTATTATCAACACTTATGATAATACCTTGCTTTACACAGACTTTTTGCTTTCTAAGATCATAACTTTACTTCAAAAAGAAGATCAAGAAAGCTCGCTGATCTATGTTTCAGATCATGGAGAAAGCTTAGGTGAGAATGGAATTTATCTGCACGCCATGCCGTATGCTTTTGCGCCACTTGAGCAAACAGAAATTCCACTCATCTTTTACTCAAACGATACAACGCTTATGCAAACAGCAAAGGCACATAGCAACTACGAACTTTCGCATGATTATATTTTTAGCACTTTGCTTGGGTATTTTAAAGTGCAAAGCAAGTTTTATAATCCAAATTATGATATACTAAGTTTGCAAGTTAAGGAGGGATTATGAAACCAAAATACAGCTTTTTTTCAAACGCAAGCTACGCTCTAGCGGGGCTTTTGGCGATGATAAAAAACGAAAGAGCCTTTCAAATCGAGCTTGTTATCATTATCCCAGCCCTTATCATCAGCCTTTTTTTGCCTGTAAGCTTTGAAATTCATCTTTTTTTAATCGCTGTTTTATTTTTTATACTTATCGCAGAATGCGTAAATTCAAGCATAGAAGCTTGTGTTGATCTCATTACGCAAGAATGGCACGAAAAAGCAAAAATCGCCAAAGATTGTGCTTCAGCGGCTGTTTTTTTAAGTGTGTGCCTTGCTGTTGGCGTTTGGGCTTTTGTGCTTTTTACTTTGCTTTTTTAGCTTTAAATTTAAGCAAGTTATGCTACAATCTTGCTTATGAACGAAAGAATGCAAAATTTGTGTGCTGTGTTACTTGGACGCAAACGTTTTGAAATCATAAAAATTTTGTGCCAAAGAGCTGATGAGAACGGCTTTGTTTTTTGTAAGATAGATGAGCTTTCAAAAGAGCTTAATATCTCAAAGCCTACTATCATCAGCACTTTTGGGTTTTTAGAAGAAAAAAAGCTTTTCAAACGCCTTAAAAACGGCTTTTATCAGCTTAGATTGGATAGATTATGAAACTTACAAATCCCCTTGATATGCACCTACATTTTAGAGATGAAGCTATGCTTGAGTTTGTCGCACCATTTTCTGCGAAGGAATTTAAGGCTGGGGTTATCATGCCAAATTTAGTGCCACCACTAACTGAACCAAGTGCTTTAAAAGCTTATAAACAAAGGGTTTTAAACGCGTGTAAGCAAGAAGACTTTACGCCTTTAATGACACTTTTTTATAAAGGATATGATAAGGCGTTTTTACAAAGCCTAAGAGATGAAATTTTTGCTATCAAGCTATATCCAGCCGGCATTACGACAAATTCAGATGGTGGAGTGAGTGCGTTTGATATAGATGAGCTTAAACCTACGCTTGAGGCGATGAGTGAGCTTGAAATTCCTTTGCTTGTGCATGGCGAGACGAATGATTTTGTGATGGATAGAGAGGCTAGGTTTGCACCAATTTATGAAAAACTCGCTCTTCATTTTCCAAAGCTTAAGATTGTTATGGAGCATATCACGACAAAAGTGCTTTGCGAGCTTGTTCAAAGCTTTGATAATCTATACGCTACCATTACCCTGCACCACCTTTTGCTTACGCTTGATGATGTTATAGGGGGCAAAATGCAACCGCATCTTTTTTGTAAGCCTATAGCCAAAAGAGAAGTAGATAAAGAAGCTTTATGTAAGCTTGCTTTTTCTGGTTTTGAAAAGGTAATGTTTGGAAGTGATTCAGCACCTCACCCTCAACATGAAAAAGAATGCTGTGGCTGTGCGGCTGGGGTTTTCTCAGCTCCTGTGATTATAAGTGTTTTAGCAGAGCTTTTCACAAAGCATTCAAATTTAAATAATTTGCAAAAATTTATCTCAGATAATGCCTGCAAGGCTCATAAACTAAGCTTTAAAAAAGATAAGATCATCACATTAGAACAAAAGCAATGGCAAGTGCCAAGTGTGTATGCAAGCAAGGATAAAAGTCTTAAAATCGTGCCTTTTATGGCAGGGCAGACTTTGCAGTATCAAGCCAAATTAGAAGATTAAAAGTTTGAATTTTGAACGTATAGTTTCATCTATGTTTTGTGTGCCTATGAGTTTTTCAAGCCCTGCTGGATCAATGCCACTCATCTTTAAATGCCAACTTGCATTTTCTAAGGCTTCTTGAGGGCTTCTTTTTACCCTTTTTGTTTCGCTAAAAACTTGTTTATAAAAAGGAATTTGGTGCTGCTTTAAAAAGCTTTCTAAGTCCTTTTTTCTTGGCTTTTTATTGTCGTGCTTAAAGGCTTTAAACACAAAGGCTAAAAAATCACTCTTTCTGTTTCCTATAAAGTTAAGATACACTCTTTTAGGAGCAAGTTTGAGAAATTTTTGCATCAAAGCTTCATCTTCAAGGGCGCTTGACATAGAAAGAAAAGCAAGATCATAGCTTTGCTTAGGCACAAAGTCTTTAAAACTTGAGTGAATATATGTGATATTGTGAAATTTAAGCTTTAACGCGTCATCTTGTAAAATTTCAAGCATATTTTTTGAGCTATCAAGCGCGTCAAGGTGCTTTGCTTTGCCTGCTAAATGTAAGCTCCAAACACCTGTGCCACAACCTATATCGATAATATGTTTATTGTTTAAGTCTATGTTAAGTTTGCTTAAAGCTTCAAAGCTTTTCTTTTGTAAATGATTTAGTTTTGGCGTGTAGCGAGCGTAGTGTTTAGCTTTTATGTCCCATAAATTCATATTTTTTCCTAAAAAAAATTTCATTTTTGTTTAAAAGATGATACAATAAATTTTTAAATTATATTTTAAAGGACAAACAATGAAAATCAGTGCAAGAAATCAACTCAAAGGCAAAATCACAGAGATTGAAAAGGGTTCAGTTAATGCCATCGTAAAAATTGACATTGGCGGAGGCAATATCATCAGTGCAACCATTTCTTTAGACTCTGTTAAAGAGCTTGATTTAGCCGTTGGCAAAGAAGCTACAGCGATTATAAAAGCGACTTCTGTTATGGTAGGCGTATAAATTTACATATTTTTTAAGATAAAGCAAAAAAAGGCAAAGTAAAAAAATGATAGATATTAAACTTATAGAACATATCTTCAAAGCCGCTTCAATCAGTCGTTGGAATGATTATCCTAGAATGGCAAATTTGGTTGAACTTGATAAACAAGCTCATAAATTTATCATCGCATATTTTATCGCCAAAATGGAAAAAAATGTCGATATGAGACGCATTATAGAGGCTGGAATTTTTGAGTTTTTAAGTCGCGTGGTTGTTACTGATATACGTCCTGATGTGTATCGTGAGATCGTCAAACAAAAAAAAGATGAGGTTAATGCTTGGGTTTTAAGCAAGCTTGAGCCCATGATAGAAGGGCTTGAAGGAGGTGAGTTTTTAAAACGTTTTGAGCATTATTTGCACTCAGATGAGTATGAAAAAGAAAGGCTTATCTTAAAGGCGGCTTCTTATTTTGCCACAAGGTGGGAATTTAATATCATCTATCAAACAAGTCAATTTTTAAGTGATATAGAAGAGATTAAAAGTAAGGTTGAGGAAGAACTTGAGGATTATTATGAGCTCATAGGTGCAAGGAAAATCGCCTTAAATCAAAAAATCGCTAAAATCATCGATCTAAGTGGCAGACTCCGTTTTCAAAAGCGTTGGGCGCAAACGCCTCGCATACCTGAAACTGCGGTGCTTGGGCATATGCTTGTGGTGGCAATTTTGAGCTATTTTTACTCACTTGAGATTAAAGCTTGTGATACAAGGCTTGAGTATAATTTTTATTGTGCTTTATTTCATGATTTACCAGAAAGCTTGACAAGAGACATTATAAGCCCTGTAAAATACGGCATAGAAGGACTTCACACCCTCATAGCTGAATACGAGATGAAGCTTATTGATGAGCGAATTTTACCCTTTGTACCAAGTGAGTTTAGGGCTGAGTTTGCTTATATTTTAGGTATTCGCAAAGATGAAAATGGCGTGTTTATTAAAAATGAATTTGAAAATAGAAGCTTTAAAAACAATCAAGTTGGCGTGTGTAGTGGCAGCTTAGATTCACTTAATAGCAATGAATATAAAGCCATTGATGGTAAGGCTTTAAAATATTGTGATAAATTAGCTGCTTTTATTGAAGCTGGGCTTTCTATCAGTTATGGAGTAAAGTCAAAAGAGCTTGAAAGTGGTTTTTGGGGTATGTATGATTTCTTTAAGGATTATAGCTCTATAAATGGGGTGAATTTTTTTAAAATTTGTGAAGCTTTGATCGAGGATTTTAAGCTTACTCGTCCTTAAAGCTTGGCTCTTTTTTGTAAAAAACGCACAAAATAACGCTTGATAAAAAAAGGCAAAAACCCATAAATTCTTGCAACTAAAGCGATATGAAAAGGAAAAATAAATTTTTTCTTTTTCGCTTTTATAGCGTTTAAAATTTCAAGCGAGGCAGTGTCCGCATCCATCATCTTTAGCTTTAAATGCTTGGTTAAATTCGTCTTAATAAAACCCGGACAAATGCAAGTAAAACAAATTTCAGGATGAGCTAAGCTTAAAGCCTCGCAAAGTGCTGAAACAAAATGCTTTGACGCACTATAAGTAGGAGCATTTGGCAGGGCTAAAAGTGAAGCTATGGAAGAAACTAAGACGATTTGTCCTTTGAATTTGCCCTTGAATTCTTGCTTTTGCATAGCATTTATGGCATAAAAGATAAGATTTGTAATGCCTAGGACATTGGTTTTAGCAATTTGAATTTGTTTTTGCTCGCTCTCATCATCACCGCTACTTATGCCAGCATTTAAAATAAGTAAATCCAAAGGCTCTTTAAAAAGCTCCTCACACCAAGCTTTGCACGCTTTTTCATCGCACACATCAAAGGTATAAATAAAGGCTTTGCTGTTAAATTCTTGAGCCTTAGTTTGCACCTTTTTAAGCCTTGTTTCATCTCTTGCGTTTAAAAAAAGTGTGGTTTGTTCTTGTGCTAAAAGCAGGGCAAGTTCTTTGCCTATACCAGAGCTTGCTCCTGTGATCGCAGCATTTGTGTAGCTTTGCATGATGATTTCCTTTTTAAAATCATATCTTAACTTAAAAAAGCTTGAATTTGTTTTAAGCTTTGTGTTATAATCACATTTTATTTTAGCTTTTTAAGGAAAAAAATGAAAAAGATTTTCAACTCTTTAGCCCTTAGCGTTTTGGCTTTAAATGCCTTTGATTTTAGCTCTTTAAGTAAAGAAGATATTAGCACCGGCATAGAAATAGGCAAAAATGTATATGAAAAACAAGCTCAAAAAGAAAAAAACAATAAAGAAGAATACAAAGAAGAGCTTAAAAATATGGGTGCAAATGCCTTTAAATCCTACCAAGAAGGCAAGAGCGTAAGTGAAATTTATGAAGAACAAAAGCAAGACTTAAAAACAAAAACAAGTGAAGGTATCAGCAAGAAGCAAGAAGAAATTAAAACCGAAGTGAAAAAAGAAGCCGCCAAACAAGCCGTGAAAAAGGTGCTTAATTCTTTTAATAAATAGCTTTTAGAATTTTCTCATCAATTTTTATATATTCTTTTTATACAATTTTAAAATTTAACTGCAAAAGTCTATAAAACAGCTTTTGCAGTTATTAGGTTTTATTCTTCGTTGCGTGTAAGAAACATAAGAAGTAAAAAACCAAGTATCCCAAGGGGCAGAGCAAGCATAAATAATATCATTTTATCAATATTTTGATACCAAAAAGAAGCAAAATAAAAGTTCCAGTTGCCCACAAATACAAATTTCCAAAAAACAAATCTCTTAAATTATCCCAAACACAAACTGCAAAGGGATAAAATATAAAATTGATGATTATAAGGCTAATGGTAGGTGCGTCTTTCATTGGGGCGTAGTAAAAAAGCACCGCAGCTATAAGCGCTGCAAAGACATAGTTTTTGAAAAAATATGCAAAACTTAAATTCCGTAAAGTCCTTTTAATTGCATTCATATTTTTACCTTAGTTGCCAAGTAGGGGATTTTTATTTCCGAAGTTAGAACTTTTGTATTTTTTCTTAAGCCTGCCTTGCTTGTCAAATTCAAAAATAGTGCTTTCATCGACATTGCCACCAAATGGATTTGCGCTAATTTTACTAAAGTCATAATACCAAATTTCGCCTCCGTTGAGATTTTGTTTGCGTTGAGGGTAGCCTACTATGGTTTCAACATCTGTTTGAGTGCTTTTATTAACCTGAAGCTTTTCAAGCTGAGCTTGTGAAATTTCAGTGCCTTGAGTATAAGCACAAGCGGTTATAAAAAGACTTGCGATAAAAACAAAAAATATTTTTATCATGATTTCTCCTTTAAGATAAATTTAACTATAGGCATTATACGACATATTTTCTTATATTTATATAAATTTATGAAATATTGTCGCAATTTGAAATAAAGAAAAAGCTTATTACAATGATAAAAATATTTTTAGGAAAAAAGCTTTGAGATACACCCAACAAGATAAAGCAAGGATTTTAAGGCTTACGACTCGAACTTTGCAACGCTGGAAAAGCACAAAGCCTGAACTTTATGCCCTTATAGAAGCTGGTTTTAAGATGAGAGAGAGAATGAATGAAGACGAGTTGTTTAATGAAGAGATTAAAACCTTGATTAAAAATATAGACAAATCAACTTAATTTTATAAGATGATTTGCCCTATTAAAACTCATAAAAACAAAGTGATAATCGAGCCAATGACGAGCAAAGAGCCATTAAAACAGATAAAAGTTGGTATGCATACATCTTTGATGTGATCAGCTTGTGTGTCTGCTTTTAAGCCTACACTTACGCCAAGTGTAGTTTCACTTGCAGGAGAGCCTGCATCGCCTAAGGCTCCAGCTATGCCGATGATAAAGATAATGGCAGCATAAGAAAAGCCAAGTTCTAAGCAAAGTGGGCAAAACAGCGTTGCGATGATAGGGATAGTGCCAAAGGAAGTGCCTATACCCATAGTGATGAGAAGTCCTATGAGTAGCATTAAGATGATAGCGATAAGTTTGTATTCACGCATAAAAGGCAGGACAAACTCAACAAGGGTATTGATACTTCCACTTTGTTTTAAAACTTCAGCAAAGCCAGCTGCTACAAGCATTACAAAGGCGACATAACCCATGATCTTTAAGCCCTCATCAAAGACAAAATCTACTTTTTTATACTCCACCCCACCTAGAATAATCATCAAAATAAAACTTATAAGCCCACTTAAAGGCAAATTTTGAGTATAAATTTGACATGCAAGCATAAAGATAAGCCCTATAAATACGCCCCATTCTTTGCGCTGCATTTTAAGATTATCAAGATCTAGTTTTTGAATTTGTGCTTCTTTATACTCTCTTGGTTTAGCATAAAACACACAAACGCCCAAAATCAAGCCCACAAGCATACAAATAGCTCCAAGATACATAGTATTGCTTACCATTTCAAGGCTGACAAAGACATTATTTTGATTTAAATTCTCACGAAGCAAATCTTGAAAGATCAGCCCAAAGCCCAAAGGAAGCACCATATAAGGTGTGGTTAGCCCAAAGGTTAAAGCACACGCTACTGCTCTTCTGTCAATCTTTAGCTTATTAAATACCACAAGCAAAGGCGGTATAAGTATAGGGATAAAGGCTATATGTATAGGCACGAGGTTTTGAGAAAAACAAGCAATAAGGGCTATTGAAAAGATCAAAAGGTATTTTTTGTGCGAGATGAAACGAGAGACAAAATGCACCAAAAAAGCTGTTAAATTCGTGCGAGAAATTGCCGCTGCTATAGCACCTAAGAGTATATAACTTAAAGCGGTTTTAAGGTTGCCTTGCATACCAAGTGTAAGAATTTGCATACTATCTTGCAAGCTAAAGCCACTTAAAAGCCCAGCTACAAGCGCACAGATAAGTATGCTTAAAAGCACATTAAAACGAAACAAACATAAAACACACATCAACACAACGCTGATGAGAATGGGATTGCTAAGAAGTGAAAGCATAAATCAAGCCTTTTTGATAAGATAAAGCCTTTGTTTGAAAAACATTTTGCAATTATAGCTTTTTTATTTTGAGTTTGGGTTTAAAAACTTGATGAATTTGAAAAAAGCAATGCTTTGCAAAAAGAGCAAAAACCGAGGCTATTAAAAAGCTGAAGGCTAAGAATCAAATAAATTGATAAAATTTATATATAAATTTAAAAAATGGTAATTTTTAAAACAAAAAGATTTAAAAGAAAAAAGAGAATCAAGCTTTATTGTAAAGCTTGATTTGTAGTTTTATAAAGCTTTTTTGACTTCTTCAGCGATTTTTGCAAAAGCTGTGCTATCATTCATCGCAAGATCAGCAAGGATTTTTCTATCAAGTTCAATGCCAGCTTTTTTAAGTCCATTCATAAAACGAGAATAGCTTAAGCCATTGAGTCTGCATGCTGCATTGATACGGATAATCCAAAGTTTTCTAAATTCACGCTTTTTGCGGCGTCTATCTCTGTAAGCATAGACTAAACTTCTTTCAAGTTGTTCTTTTGCCTTTCTAAAATGTTTGCGACGTCCGCTGTAAAAACCTCTTGCGAGTTTGAGGATTTTTTTATGTCTTCTGCGTCTTACGACACCTGTTTTTACTCTTGCCATTTTTATTTCCTTTCATAAAGTGGCGTCTTTGTGATAAGAACTTGTCCTTGTTTCATAAAAGCAAGGAGAGTTTGAATGACTTTTGTCAAAAACTTAAATTCCAAGCATTTTTTCAACCGCTTTGACATTGGTTGCATGCACATATTTTACGCCGCGAAGATCACGCATTCTTTTAGCTGGCTTTTTAGTCAAAATATGGCTTCTAAAAGCAGAGCCTCTTTTGATCTTGTTTTTGCCGACTTTGAAGCGTTTCACTGCACTTTTGACGCTTTTCATCTTTGGCATTGTGTTTCCTTTGTTAAAATAAAGGTTAGGATTATAACTTAAAAAAGCTTTTTTTTCGCTGAATTTACTCGACTTCAAAGCTCACGCTATCGCTTTGTCCGCTTGCACTCATCACAAAAAGTTCATGCTTGCCCTGAGTAAAATCAAGGCTTAAACTCTTTGTTTTTCCTTCAAAAATAAGCTTTTGATCAAGATACAAAAATAATTTTTCATCATTTAAATTCGCAAATTTAACGATGATGGAGTTTTTTTGGTTTAAATCCTTAGTGCGTATAAGCTTTAAATTTGAGTTTGGATAAAGGATTTTTACACTTTTTTCTTGTTTGAGTTTGACTTGATTATCATGTAAAAAAGCAAGGGCGTTTAAGGGCAGATCAAGCTTTATCCTTTCTTTTGCAAATTTAAAATTTTCATCTAAAGAGTGTAATTCTTTACCCTCATACTCAAAAACTCTTTTTAAAAAAGGTGAAGTGCGTAAAATCTTAGCTTCTCTTGGAAAAAGTGTGTTTGAAGCTTGTGTTTTTAAATTCTCATCATAACGATACCCTGTTAAAGCATCGATTTTAAGGCTAAAAAGATCACTTGGAGGTGTAAATTCTAAGCTCAAGTCATCAAGTTCGCCTAAAAGCTCAAAAAGTAAATCCCCAGCTATACTTACGCCGTAAAGATTAGCATTTGCTTCTCCGTTAAAATTTCCCACCCAAACACCAAGCGTGTATTTAGGCGTAGCTGCCATAGCCCAAGCGTCTTTCCTGCCATAACTTGTGCCTGTTTTATAAGAAATGATTTTTTCGCTTTTATTGTATTCTTCTAAGCCTACTCTTTTTAAGTCTTTAAGGCTTTGTAGGGTAAGATAAGCTGAACCTTGAGTGAAAATTTGTCTTTCATTTGTGTTGTTTGAGTTTGGGTAAAAAGCAAGCTCTTTGAGTTTGCCATAATTTGCTAAAGCCAAATACAGCTTCATCATATCTTCAAGGCTAAACTCTTTGGTGCCTAGTATGAGGCTTAGTCCGTATTTTTTATAGTCTTCATCGCTAAAATTTAAAAAGCTTTTAAGCTGATAGAAAAACTTTTCATAGCCGTATTCTTTTAAAAGCTGGACAAAAGGGACATTTAAGGATTTGCTTAAGGCAAAATCAGCTCTGATTAAGCCATAATAGTTTTTGCTTGCATTTTGCGGAGCAAAGCTTGAAAAAAAAGTTGGCACATCAAGCACTAAAGAGTTTGGCGCGATAAGTCCTTCATCTATGCTTAAAGCATATAAAAAAGGCTTTAAAACAGATCCTACGCTACGTTTAGCACTTGCACCATTGACTTGTCCTAAAGCAGCTTCATCATAAAAATCCTGAGAACCTACATAAGCTAGCGTTTCATAGCTTTTTGTATCAGCAAGGATAATCGCAAGATTATTAATGCCTTTTTGCTTGAGTTTAAGGCTAAATTCTTTTGCCTTTGCTTCAAATTTGATTTGCAAATGCTTATCTATGCTTGATTTTACTTGTTTGTGCGTATCATCAAGGAGTTTTATGGCTAGATGAGGGGCAAGGTTGCTTCTTGGTTTAAAGCTTGGTAAAGGCTCGCTTAGTGCAAGTTTGAGTGTATTTTCATCAAAATAATGCTTTGCATACAGCCTGTGTAAAAGAGCATCTCTTTTAAGGCGGAGCTTGTTTTTGTTTTTTTCAAGATTAATCAAACCCGGTGCGTTTGGTAAAACAGCTAAAAGCGCAGCTTCGCTCCAAGTTAAATAAGCTGGATCTTTATCAAAATAAAACAAAATTGCTGAGTAAAAACCAACAAGATTGCCTCCATAAGGAGCATTGTTAAGATAAAGCTTAAGAATTTCATCTTTACTGAGGCTTTGTTCTAGGCTTAAAGCCTTTATCATTTCATTAAATTTATGCCAAAAAGTGCGTTCATTTTGCTCTAAAAGCTTGATAACTTGCATAGAAATGGTGCTTGCACCGCTTTTTTTCTCACCTAAAAAATTGCTTTTCAAAGCCCTTAAAATCGCAAGAAAATCCACCCCAGAATGTGAATAAAAATTCTTGTCCTCATACAGCAAAACAGCTACTTCAAGCTTTTTTGGTATGGTATTAGCTTTTAAATGCCATTGTTCTTCTTTGTTGATAAAGGTGCTTAAAATTGCGTCATTTCTATCATACAAAACCTTGCTATATCTTGCTTCAAATTCTTTTTGAAGTTCTTTTTCATCAAAGCTAAAAAACACAAAAAGCACATAAACAAAAATACCACAAAAAGCCAAAAGCAAAAGCTTAAGGCTAAATTTAGCGTGAAACAATGACTTTTTTACCTTCACTTAAGCTTTGATAAGTGTTATCATACATTGCTTCTGCAAAGGCGCCACTTAAAGTAAATTCGCCCGGTGTTACTGCGGTGAGCTTGATGAAAAAGCTTTTTGTTTCATCATTAGATAGATCAAAAAACCACATAATCTTATCATCTCTTATATCGATAAAATCAAGTTTTGAGTTGTCGGCAAATCGTGGAATTTTTGTATCTAAAAGCGTATTTGCTACTTCCCAACCACTAGGAAGCACTTGGGTAAGAGCTAAGTTTTGCACTGAAGCAGCGTTATTTAGGCTCACATCAAGTCTCATATAAAAGTTTTGTGAGCTTTGAAGCTTGCTTTCATCGATAGGTTCGCCTTTTTCGTTATAAAAACTTCGTGAAATATTGATCTTATTTGTAAAAGGCTTGCTAAGCTCAAGCTTAATGCCCTCAACACCAAAATGCCCATATATAGCGTTTTTGGCATTTAGCACCGCTTTACCTTCGCTAAACTCAACGCTTTGTTTGCTTTCATTGAGTTGCAAAGTTTTGTTTTGAGCGTTACTTAAAAGCTCGAGTGTGCCTTGAAGTTGTCCTGCTTTATCATCTTTTTTATTTAAATTTGCACCTTTAGCTAAAGCATAGAGCATATAGCCTGCATTTTGGGTGTTTAGATAAGTATTTGTGCCTAAAATTTCGCTAAGTTCTTTAAATAAAGGCTCATTGATTTTATTATAGATATCTATATAAGAAGCAAGGATAATCGCCTTATCTCTTAGATCAGAGCCATAACTTTGTCGGTAAAACTCCTCGCTTGAATTTGGCATAAAAGAAGCATTTGCCACAAGTTTTAAAGCAATATCTTCAAGTCCAGCAAGCTTATAAGCCGCACCAAGTTGCCAAAGAGCAGTGTTGCTTAGCCTATCTTTGTGCTCATACACGGCATTCATCGCAGCGATATTTGGCTCTTGCACTAAGGCTAAAAGATATAAAGAATTCACAAGTATGGCACTATCTGTGTTGTAAAGATTGTTGTCTATATAATCTTTTTGGTATTCAAGCCATGCATTATACACACTATCACTGACATAAAAACCATTATTTTTAGCCAAAATCATAAATAAGCCTGCATAGTTGCTTCCCCAAGCGTTTGCTTCTTTGCCACCCTGCCAATACGCAAAGCCACCATTAGCCGTTTGAAAACGCATGTAGCGAGTAAGAGCGGCGTTTATGTTGTCAATCACTTTTTGCTTATTAATCTTTACGCCAAGTTCATCTAAATAAAGCTGAGGTAAAACAGCTGAAGTAGTTTGCTCAATGCAACCATAAGGATAAGCAATGAGGTATTTTAAGCGGTGATTTAAATTTAAAATCGGCGTTGAGCTTAACTCTAAAACAGCTTGCGTGCTTCCTTTGATATAGCTTTGATCGATATGGAATTCTTTTTTTTCATTTGGCTTGATGATGAAATTTTCGCCCTCATACGTGTAAGCATTGATAGCTTTAACATCAATTTGTGTTGTATTTTTAAAGTTATAATCCTTGCTCTTAAGCTCAAGTTCAAGCTCTTCAAGTCCTAATTTATCATCATTTACCGCGATATTAAAGATGATATTTTTAACTTTTTCATCGCCATTAAACGCAATTTGCACTTCTTCTTTATCAAGGCTAAGAAGTTTGTTTTTGCTTTTAAGGCTCAAGCTTGCGTTTGTAACGCTTTCTTCGTTTTTAAATACCTGAGCTAAAAACTCAAATTTATCATTTATTCTTAAGCTTCTTGGAAAGGTTTCAAGCACACTTACAGGCGCACTGACGATGATTTCTTTTTCCACGCTACCAAAAGCCTCGCCATTGCTTGCTATAAGCATTACACGCACTGCACCCATATATGCTGGCATTTGAAATTTTAGCTTTGCATAGCCTTTTTTATCACTTTGTATAGGGGCTTGATACAGCACTACAGCTTTAAATCTCTCTGCTTGTTCATCAGCCTTGTTTTTGTTTGCTCTTTTGGCTTTGTTAAAGCTAGCTTCTAAGTCTCCTCCAGTGCTTAGCACCTTTGAAACCTTGCCAAGTGTTTTAGCAATGATTTGTTCGTAAGTATCAAAGACTTTGAGTTTAAAGCCGGTTTTTGCATAAAAATATCCCCAAATATCTGGTGTTTCAAAATCACTCAAGCTTAAAAGCCCCTCATCAACTATAGCCAAAGTATAAGTAAAGGCTTTTTTGTCTTTACTTTGGATTTCAAGCTCAAATTCGCTTTGCGGTAGAATTTTATCAGGAGCTTTTAAATCAAGCTCAAGCTTGGTAGCTTTATCCTCCACAAGCACAGGCACAACCCCAAAAAGCCTCAAGGCTCTATCATTTTGCCATGTATTATAATCTTGCAGCAAAGAAACACTTACATAGACATTTGGTGCGTATTCTTTACTTAAATCCAGCTCAAATTTCGTGCTTGTGCCTTGAGGCTCTAGGCTAAATTGTTTGATGATGCCTTTGTTATTACTTATCGTAACAAAAGCTTTTGAATTTTTTGTGCTTTCAAATTCGATTATAGCTTTTTCACCAACTTGGTATTTGTCCTTATCGCTTTTTATTTTAAGGCTTGAGACTATATCAGCGTTATTTACAGCTCCCCAAGAACTCACATAAAAACGCTCGCCGGTGCTTACACCGCTTTCATTATCAACTAGCTCAACAAACATTTCGCCATAATAATCCTTGCTATCAAAGCTAAAACTTACCGGTTTATCAGAGCTTGTAATCTCGCCTTGTGCGATGATTTGGGTGTTTTTGTCTTTTTTGATAGAGCGTAAAAATTCGCTGTAATTATCATAGTCAAACCACCATGAAGAGCTGTTTTTATAAATTTTATAAGTGATTTTTTTACCTTTAAGTGTGTTGAAATTTAAATCACTTGCAATGACGCTAAAGCTGATCTTATCACCGCTATTGATATAGTAGTTTTCAAGCTCTTTAATACCAATGAAGTATTTATACTTTTCAAGCTTCATTGTAGAAAGGGCTTTTGTGCTTCTACCACCTGCTTCAAAGACTTCGCTTGTAAGCAGGGCTTTAAAATTTGTTCCTTGAGTGTTGAGTATAGTTTCGCCAAGCGTAATGCTTGAGCTAAGTTTTCCATTTTCATCAAGCACACCATCATCATTTTTTGAATATTCGCTGATGTAAAGGCTAGGATTTTGAAAGATATAATTTGTAAATTTTGGATTTTTGTAATTATCTTTGATGACATTTAAAGTTGTTTGTGTTTTAAGCTTAGCTGCAGGAGCGCCAAAGAGGTATTTTGCTTCTATGTTATACTCAAGCTCTGAATTTTTATTTATATCAAGGCTTTCTTCGTTTTGAAGCTGCACGGCTATGCGGTTTGGAGCTAGGGTTTGCACTAATATTTTATGTGAAAAAGTTTGTGAAGCAATGTCAAATTTAAGCTCATAAATCCCAGTAGCTGCGTCTTTTGCAAGCTTTAGCTCTTGATAAAACATACCATTTGAGCTTGGATTTAGCGTGATATTGCTTAGCAAAGTGCTTGATTGTGGATCTTTAAAGCTTTTTAAAATGATGGGGTGGTTTATCATCGCTTTTTTATTTCTTGCGACGATGTTTAAATGCACATTATCGCCGGGTCTATACACGCCCCTATCTGTGTATATAAAAGCTTCTATCAAACCTGCTTCTTGTGCGCCGCTCACATCAAAGCCATCAGTTGAAAGTGGATTTGATAGCCTTAAAATGCCAGCTTCCTCGCCCTTGCTTGCGATGATGAAAAGCACATCTTGTTCTTTTGCATCAAGCACAGCTTGTCCTTGCACATCGCTTATAGCACTTGCGATGACTTGATTTTTGCGGTTGATAGCTTCTATTTTTACGCCATTTAAAGCGTTTAAATTCGTGTAGTTATTTACACGCACAAAAATTTGATCATTTATCGCTTCAGCCATAATACCAAGATCAGAAAAAACAAGATTTTTACTCACTATAGCTCTTCGGTAAAAAAAGCGATCTTTCTCCCAATCCTCATAGCCTTCATCTTCAAAAAAGCTTGGAAACATAAGATCATCTTCTGTAAAACCCAGCTCAACGATAAAGGCTCCTTTTAGGTTTTTAAGTCCATCAAGCTTGATTTCATTTTGCACCCAAGTATTTGCCTGCGCGTCAAGTTTAAATTCTTTTTCAAGCACCAAATCACTTGTATATCTAGTATCATCTTCTATATCGCTTGAGTCAGGACTTAAGCCTTTTTTACCAGTGAAGTTTTTGTATCTTAAGTATTCGTGCAAGGTATTAGCATAAATTTGATACACTTTGAGCCTTGCTTTGTTGATATTTAAGCTTTTAAAGGCGATCTTTTTATCAGCAAGACTTGGTAAAAAAATACCATCACTTGAAAAGCTAATCGCAGGGGCTTGGTAGCCAAAAGAGATATTTAAACTTGTGCTTTCTTCAAGTTTTGTGTTTTTATTTGAGCTAAGATTTGAAGAAAGGGTGAGTTTGTATTCATTTTGTGGTAAAAATGCAGCATTTATTTTAAGTTTGTTACCTATGGCAAAGGCTTTAAAATCGATCTTTGGTTCTATGCTGATAAGATCATTAAAATTTTGCTTTTCATTTAGGGCTTGGGAAAACTCAAGCTCGATCTCATCGTTACTACTTTTGCTATTGATGAATGCAAATTTGTTTTTTGATGGGCTATTAAAATGAAGATCTATATCTTCTTTTAAGCCAAGTTTATCAGCCCTTATGTGAAGTGTGAATTTCAAAGATTTATCACTGAGCTTAAAAGCTTCACTTTGTAAGCTTATAAGTCCTTGATTGACATTTTGCAAGAAAAAATCGATCATTTTTCCATCTTGAGTAAGACTCATACTTTGGGCTAAGATGCTTTGATTTAAGTCTTCAAACGAGCTTTTTAACTCTATAAAAAGCGAACTTTTATCTTCGTCTTTGCTAATGAATTGTGAATTTTCAAGACTTAAGTTCATATAATCTGTTTTAAACTCAAGCTTTACAGGGATATTTGCGATATTAAATTCAATCTTATAGTTTTTATTCGCTTCGAGATTTGGGTATAAAAGAAGTGTTTGGCTTGAGTCAAATCTAATAGCGATCTTACTTTCTTTGCCATTGATTTTTGCATCAATGCTGTTTTGGCTTAAAATTTCTTGATCTAAACTTGTATTCATAAAGCTTACAAAAACATGTTCATAGGCTTTTATCACACCGCTTGTTTGAGCTCTTATAAACTCAGGAGAATTCTCCTTACAAGCTATAAAGATAAACATTAGCAAAAATGGTAAAATAAGCTTTTTAAACATAGTTTTTCCTTGAAAAATTTTCTCATATCATAGAGAAAAAAAGCTTAAAAATTCATTTATTTTGTCTTTATCGTTGTGATATGTTTTGAGAATTTGATAAAAAATTTGACAAAGTTAAACAAAAATAATGTATAATCAATTGATTAAATTTTTTCAAAAAGGAGAACAAATGAAAAAAGTATTAGCAATTACAGCTTTAGCCTGTATGGGGATTTCAGCTTACGCTGCTGATGGAGCGACACTTTATAAAAAATGTGCGGTTTGTCATGGAGCAAAAGCTGAAAAAGTGTATCTTAACAAAGTTCCAGCTTTAAACTCTCTCACATCAGCTGAGAGATTTCAGTATATGAAAGATTATGCTGAGGGCAAGAGAAATGCTTATGGACAAGGTGCGATTATGAAGATCAACCTTAAAGGCTTGACTGAAGCTGATTTTAAGGCGATTGAAGAATACATCGAAACCCTAAAATAAGCCTTTTTGAGCAAGGAATTTTTTCCTTGCTCTTTTTCTTACGAAATTCTTTTTTGAAATTTTATTTTTTTATGTTTTTTCATCATTTTGAAATTTTTTGCGTTTCAAAGCTTCTTTTTTTCGCTCTTCAAGCTTGATCGCATCATGTAAGGCTTCTTCGCTATCATTTAAGCTTGTAAATTTGTATTCATCATCAAATTGTTTGTTTTTAATCCCCCATAAAAACGCACTTAAAGCGATAAAAAAGACAAAAATCGACACCGCTATCATCATCATAATCACACCATTCATTTAAGCCCCTTTATACGCAAAGCATTAAGCACCACAACTATACTGCTTGCAGACATTGAAAGAGCAGCGATGAGCGGATTAATCAGCCCCAAAAAAGCCAGTGGTATAGTCAAAGCATTATAAAGCAAAGAAAAAGCAAGGTTTTGCTTGATGATAACAAAGGTTTTTTTAGACAGCTTAAGAGCGTTTTTAAGGCTTGTTAAATCATCATTTAGCATGATTATATCACTTGTTTCATTTGCCAGATCAGAGCCTTGTTTTAAGCTTATACCAACAGCTGCATTTTTTAAAGCTAAAGCATCATTTATGCCATCGCCTACCATTAAAACTTTGTATTTTTTATTGAGCTCTTGCACGATTTGCATTTTTGTTTGTGGCAGGCAAGAGGCTTTAAAATCCTTTATATCAAGCTCTTTTGCTATTTTAGCTGCGGCTTTTTCATTGTCTCCAGTAAGCATTGTTATAGGAATTTGATTGTCTTTTAAGTAGCTAACTAGCTCCTTTGCTCCTTTTTTTAACACACTTTCAAATTCAAAAAAAGCAAGAATTTCATCATTTTTTGCATAAATAAAATACGAATTTTCAAAATTATATGCTACTTCCAAGCCTTTTTCTTTTAAAAAATACGCATTTCCACCAAGCAAAAAACTCCCATTCAAGTTCGCACTTAAGCCTTTTGCTCTAAGCTCTTTAAAATCTGTGAAATTTAAATGTTCATCTTTTGCCCCTTTTTTGATTAAAAACTCAGCCAAACTTGCAGATACAGGGTGCTTTGAAAGACTGATAAAGCTTAAAAGTTCATTTAAATTTAAGTTTTTGTTCCACTCAAAACGCGAAACTTCAAGTTTTGCAGAGGTTAAAACGCCGGTTTTATCAAATACAACTTGATTGCACTTACTTAAATCCTCAATCACGCTTGAGTTTTTAAATAAAATTTTAAATTGCAAAGCCTTAAATAAAGCGATAAGATTGCTAATAGGCGTTGCAAGAGCTAGGGCACAAGGACAAGCGATGATTAAAACTGAAATACTCGTAACTAAAGCAAGTTCAAAGGAGCTTTGAAGCACAAAAAACCACAGCACAAAACAAAGCAAAGCCAAAACAAGCATAATTCTTGAAAAATACATACTGATTTTTTCGCTTAGGCTTTGAATTTTTGGCTTTTTGTTTTGAGATAATTCAAGCAAAGAGATGATTTGGCTAAGTTTTGAGTCTTTGTAAAGCTTGTTAGCCTTGTATTCTAAGCTTCCGTCTATGACTATACAGGCTGAATAAAGCTCTTTACCTTTGTTGATTAAGATAGGCTCGTTTTCCCCGCTTAAGCTTGAGCTATCTATGCTTGCTTCACCTTTGGTGCAAATTCCATCAATGATGATTTTATCGCCTGTTTTAAGGCTGATGATATCGCCAATTTGCACTGCATAAGGATCTTTTGCGGTGAATTTTTCGCCGTCAAATACTAAAATTTCAGCTTTTAAAAACTCATTCAAGCCATCCATCGTATCGCTTGCATTTTTTTTCATCAGCACTTCAAGGTATTTTCCCACAAAAACAAAGCAAATAATCATCGCTACTGAGTCAAAATACACTTCCCCGACCCTTGAAAACATCGCCCAAAGCGAATATACATACGCCAAGCTTGAACCGCTAATGACAAGCAAGTCCATAGTAACGATTTTATTTTTTAAAGCATAAAAAGCAGCTTGATAAAAGCTTGAGCCGGTGTAAAACAGCACCGGACTTGCCAAAACAAACTCGGCAAAATTTAAAATATCTTTTGTCTCCTCATCCATACCGCTGAAAAAACCAGCGTATTTTGCTATGCTTATCCACATGATATTCATCACGCAAGCTATGGCAACGATGAGCCTTGAGTAAAACTCCCTTTTTAAAGCTACAGCTTTTGACTCAGCTTTTAAAGGATCATACGCACTTGCTGTGTAGCCTATGCTTTGAATGAGGGTTAGAATTTGCTTTAAAGAGATTGATTTTTCATCAAAAACTATACGTGCTTTGTGCGTTAAGGGGCTGATTTGCACTTCGATAATGCCTTCTTCGCTGATGAGAATTTTTTCATTAAGCCAAATACATGCTGCACAATGAATTTTTGAGATGATAAGATGAATCTCACTAAAGCCGTCTTTGTTATGACGCACAAAACTATCAAAATTACTTATTTCTTCTAGTTTGGCTGGCTCAAGGCTTTGTGTGCCAAGCTTTTCATAAAAGCTTGTTAAGCCTTTATTTTCAAGTATCTCAAACACACTTTCACAGCCTTTGCAACAAAAAAAATGTCCGTTTTTCTCAAGCATTTGTGCCTTATTAAATTCAAGCTTGCAATGTGTGCATTTCATCTTTTTCTTTGTTTCATTACTTTCTTTATTGCGAATTTAAAGTTTTAATTGTAGCATATTTGCTTGAAAAAGGGCTTAGGTATAAAAAAATGCAAATTTAGCTTTTTTTTAAGTAAAACTGCTTATAATTACAAATGAATTTAAGCTTAAACATACAAAATAAACTACTTATCTAACTTACGAGGTTTTATGGAAAATAACAAAAAACAAAGAACCCACATTCCAGTGGAGGGGTATAAAATCGAAGATTTAAAGTTGCAAGACTTAGAAAGTCTCGTTAAAATCGCTAATGAACTTAGTATTGAAAACCCAAGAGAACTGCGTCGCCAAGAGCTTATCTTTGAGATACTTAAGGCTCAAACTAAAGCAGGTGGCTTTATACTTTTTACAGGGATTTTAGAAATTTCAAATGAAGGCTATGGCTTTTTGCGTGGAATGGACGCAAATTTAAGCGATAGTGTAAATGATGCTTATGTTTCAAACTCTCAAATTCGCAAATTCGCCCTAAGAGTAGGAGACATCGTTACAGGGCAAGTTAGAGAGCCAAAGGATCAAGAAAAATATTATGCCTTGCTTAAGATTGAAGCCATTAATTATATGCCTTTACAAGAAGCAAGAGAACGTCCTTTATTTGACAATCTAACCCCTATCTTTCCAACAGAAAAAATCAAACTTGAATATGAAGCTACCAAGCTTACAGGACGCGTGCTTGATCTTTTTACGCCCATAGGCAAGGGGCAAAGAGGACTTATAGTAGCACCTCCTCGCACAGGAAAAACTGAGCTCATGAAAGAACTAGCTGCAGCAGTTGCTAGAAATCACCCAGAAATGCAACTCATCGTGCTTTTAGTCGATGAGCGTCCAGAAGAAGTTACTGATATGCAAAGATGTGTTAAAGGAGAGGTGTTTAGCTCAACTTTTGATCTACCAGCTTATAATCATGTGCGTGTAGCTGAACTTGTCATAGAAAAAGCAAAAAGAATGGTAGAAATGGGACAAGATGTTATCATCTTGCTTGATAGCATAACAAGACTTGCAAGAGCGTATAATACCGCTACGCCAAGCTCTGGCAAGGTTTTAAGTGGGGGTGTTGATGCTAATGCTTTACATAAACCAAAAAGATTTTTTGGAGCAGCTAGAAATATAGAAAATGGTGGCTCTTTAACCATAGTCGCAACTGCACTCATAGATACAGGCTCAAGAATGGATGATGTGATCTTTGAGGAGTTTAAAGGCACAGGAAATAGTGAAATCGTGCTTGATCGCAATATCTCGGATCGCCGAATTTATCCAGCCATCAATATCATCAAATCAGGCACAAGAAAAGAAGAACTTTTGCAAAATCCGGGTGATTTGCAAAAAATTTGGGCGATTCGCTCAGCCATTTCTCAAATGGACGATGTAGAAGCCTTGAAATTTTTATACTCAAAGATGTTAAAAACTAAAGACAATGTCGAGCTTTTATCTATTATGAACGAATAAATTGAAAATTCAAAGAGAGTAACAATGCTTCAAGCCCTTGCCATTAAATACCGCCCTAAAACCTTTGATGAACTCATCGGGCAAAGCACGATTAGCACGAGCTTAAAATACGCTTTAAACCACCAACGCCTAGCCCATGCTTATCTTTTTTCAGGACTTCGTGGCAGTGGAAAAACTTCAAGTGCAAGGATTTTTTCGCGTGCCTTGGTGTGTGAAAAAGGACCAAGTGCCACACCTTGTGGGGAGTGCAAGCATTGTCTAGCAGCACTTGAGGGCAAGCATATAGATATTATCGAGATGGACGCAGCTTCTCATAGGGGCTTAGAAGACATTCAAGAGCTTATCGAGCAAACCAAATACGCTCCTTCTATGGCAAGATTTAAAATCTTCATCATCGATGAGGTGCATATGCTTACGCCTCAAGCAGCAAACGCTCTTTTAAAAACCCTTGAAGAGCCACCAAGTTATGTTAAGTTTATACTGGCAACTACTGATCCTTTAAAACTACCTGCTACCGTGCTTTCTCGCACTCAGCATTTTCGTTTTAAGCAAATTCCTCAAAGCGAGATTGTAAAACATTTAGAACATATCTTAAATTTAGAAGGCGTGAAATTTGAAAATGAAGCTTTAAAACTTGTCGCAAGAAGCGGGCAGGGTTCTTTAAGGGATACACTTACACTTTTAGATCAAGCCATTATCTTTTGTGAAAATGAACTTACTAGCCTGAAAATGGCTGAAATGCTTGGGTTTTTAGATCCTCAAAAGGTGAGCGAGTTTTATACGCTTATCTTACAAAAAGATAAAGAAAAGGTGCTTGAGTTTTTAAAAAGCTTGCAAGATTATGAAGCGAGCAATGTTATAGATGAGATGATTTTTTATCTTAAAGAAAGTTTTTTTGCTAAAAGCGAGGAATTTTCTTTGCTTGTTTATGAACGTTTTTTTAGGATACTCTCAAGAGCAAAAACCATGCTTGCTCACTGCGATGATGATGCTTTTGTGCTTTGCGTTATGGCTTTTATGCTTATGGAAGCAAGTGCTCTTAAGAGTATTGATGAAGAAATTCAAAACTTAAGCAAGCCCCAAGTGCCACAAAATGAAGAAAAGCTTATAAGTACGCAAAAGATAAGCCCTAATGAGCCAAGCCCTCAAACAAGTATAAAAGAAGAAAAGAAAAATCCTTATGAACGCTTACTTGAAGCAATTTATGATAGGGATTATACCTTAGGACAATGTTTTGAACGCTCTACAGCCTTTATAAGCTTTGAAAATGATATTTTAAGCATAAGTTCTCATGCTAGTGAAGAAGATAAAGGTATTTTAAATCGCGGTTTTAAGCTTATCCAAGAGCTTGCCTTAAAGCTTTTAAATGCCAAACTCAGTGTGCAAAAAGCTATGCAAATTGATGAGAGCAAGCTTCAGGATTTACAAAAAGCTAAACAAAGCTCAAATTTAGACGAAAAAAAAAATATAAATGAAACGCAAGATTTTCAAAATGCTCAAGGTTTAACGCCTCAAAAGGATTTAAAAGCTGAATTTGCAAGCCTAAGGCAAGGAGCAAAGGCTCGCGATCATCAAGCTGAAGCAAAAGCTGCACTTGATGAGTGTTTTGGCGAACCTACAAAAGAGTGATTTGAGTTTTTGGTTAAGCTTGTTTTTTTAGATATCCTTTTTAAGCCGCAAAGAATTCATCACCACGCACAAAGAAGAAAAGCACATAGCAAGAGCAGCAATATGCGGACTTAGGCTAATACCTGGCACAAGCCCAGCAGCAAGGGGTATGCAAAGGGCATTATAAATACAAGCCCAAAAAAGATTAAGCCTAATAATACTAAAGGTTTTCTTAGAAAGCCTCAAAGCATAATCAATGCCCATCAAATCATCTTTCATCAAGATAAAATCCCCATTTTCTTTAGCCAAATTTGAGCCAGCATTTAAAGCAAAACTCACACTTGCAAGTCTTAAACTTGCTGCATCATTAACTCCATCTCCTACAAAAAAGGCATTTGGTCTTTTTTTAATAAACTCAAGCTTATCCTCAGGCTTTAAATTTGCATAATATTCTTTAATATCAAGCTTTTGAGCTACACTTTGCACGCTTTTTTCATTATCCCCGCTTAAAATGAGGCTTTTTATACCTAAAGCTTTTAGTGAAGCAATGAGCGTATGTGCTTCTTTTCGCAACTCATTTTGCAAGCACACACAGCCAAGACAAGTTTTATCTTTAGCAAAATACACTACAATAGGAGCAAGGTTAGCATTTTCAAACACGAAATTGTGCTGTTCTTGAGAGATTGTAACGCCTCTTTCTTTTAAAAAAGTCTCATTCCCAGCTAAAAACACAGCCTTTTCATCTGTATATAAAAGCCCACGAGCTGTGAAAAACTCGAGCTTGTCTTTATTAATATGCTTAACTTGAGCCACATCATTTGTTTTTATCGCATTGGCTATAGGATGAGTGCTAAAATACTCAAGCTTGCTAAGCAATTCAAAATTTTCTTTGCTTAAATTATGAGCATAAATGCTTAATTTTTCCTCGCTTAAAGTGCCTGTTTTATCAAAAATCCCCTCTTTTATCTTTCGTAAAAGCTCTATAGCACTAGGGTTTTTAATAAGGATATGATGTTTTGAGGCATTATGTATAGCCAAAACTAAAGCAATCGGCGTTGCAAGTCCTAAAGCACAAGGGCAAGAGATAAGCAAAAGCGCACTTGAATGCAAAAAAGCTTCATTTAAGCCGGCTATAAACCACCAAGCCATAAAAGTGATAAGAGCGAGCATTAAAATCGCACCCACAAAATACGCTGAAAGCTTATCAACAAGCAAAGTTATAGGCATTTTAGCATTGCTTGCTTGAAAGATAAGATTTTTAATATGCTCAAGATTACTATCCATAGCCTTTTTGCTCGCTCTTATACGCAACAAACCACTTACTAACAACCCACCAGCTTCTACCTCATCTCCTTTTTGTTTAAGCAAGGGCATAAACTCCCCACTTATCACACTCATATCCACTTCAGCCTTACCCTCAAGCACCACGCCATCAACGCTAATGCTTTCACCTTCTTTAACAAGCACTTCATCGCCTACTTGCAAAAAGGAAGGATTTACAAGGCTAAAAGAGCCATCTTTTTGCACTAATCTTGCAGTTTTTAGCTCAAATTTTTCAAGCCCTTTTTGAGCGCTATTTGCCTTAAATTTAGCATTTTCTTCTAAGAATTTGCCTAAAAGCACAAAAGTGATAATCATACTTGCTTCAGCAAAATACAAATGTGTTTGAAAAATACCCAAAAAAGCTAAAAAGGAGTAAATCACAGCACTTAAAGAACCCAAGCTTACAAGGGTATTCATATCAAGAGCTAGATTTTTCAAGCCCTTAAACGCATGTATAAAAAAGCCTCGCCCACAATAAAACACCCCAAAAAGTCCCAAAACCATCTGCAAAAGCTCGCTTAAAATCCCATGAAAACTCATCATTAAAAGCATAGCCAAAGCACTTATTATCACACTTAAGATGAGATTGAATTTTAACTTTTGAAGCTCTTTGAGTTTAAATTCATATATATCCTCATCATTTTGTAATACTTCATAGCCTAAATCTTTGATTTTTTGTTGAATTTTTGCCTTTACTTCCTCGCTTGAAAGTAAAAAAATCCCACTGGCGTTAAGATATGAAACACTTGCCTTTTCAACACCTTGCATTTTAGAACATATACGCTCAATCGCATTTGAGCAGTTTGTGCAAGTCATTTTGCCGATTTTTAAACGCCATTCTTGCATAGCTTAAAGTTCTTTTAAAATGCTAAAATTAAGCTCTTCAAGGGCTTGTTTAAACTCTGCTAGTCTTTCATCACTTAAGTTTATGCTTAAAGTTTTTGGCTCTGTGTTAAGATTGATTTTGATACTGCCAAACTCGTCTTCAAGGGCGTTTTTGATTAAATTGACACAATTTTGACATTTAACATTAGCAACTTGAAATGTTTTCATGGCTTATCCTTTGCTGTAAACTTGATAAATTCTATCTTTTTAAGATGAAAAAAAGCTTAATTAAATATTTAAAAGCACGACAGCTAAGATAATGCAAGCTATGCCTAAAATGCCGATAAAATTAAGCTTTTCTTTATAAAAAACATAGCCTCCCAAACAAGTGCCAATGATACCTATAGCTCCCCAAGTGCTATAAGCTATACTTAAAGGCACATATTCTAAGCTTAAAAAAAGGCAGAAAAAGGCTAGGATAGCTAAGATGATCGCAAATATCCCCCAGCTTTTTTTCTCAAAGGTATTTGATTTTTTAAGAGCCAAGTTAGCAAAAATATCTAAAATAGCTGAAGCAATGATGATAAATATATAAATTTTCATGGCTTAACCTCGCCAAAATTGATCAAAATGATACCAATAAAGGCTAAAACAATGCCACAAATTTGAGTAAAACTCAAACTTTCTTTAAAAACAAACAAAGCTATACAAACTATACCAAGCGTGCCTAAAAGCTCCCAAAGCGCATAAGCAATGCCAACTTGAATGTGTTTTAAACAAAGTCCCATAAAAAAATAAGAAATAGCGATAAAAACAGCCATCAAAAAAAGAGCCAAACTCACATTTTCAAGCTTTAAAAAGCTCGTGCCAAGCACTTCAAAAGCTATAGCTAAAAGCAAAAAAATCCAAGACAAAAACTTTGAAGAATTAAACATAATCCTAAGCCAAGATCGATCTTTCACTCTTTTTCCTTGATTGATTTTCTAAAAATATACACTTTTAAAAAGCGTGATTATAACCAAGCAGGCTAAAATTTGTCAAGCTTAGAACAATAAAAGCTTAAGTAAAGTTTGGTTATAATGTTTAGATAAAACTTATCAAGGTGGAAAATGAATCACAAATTAGAATTTTACTCAAGATTAGAAAGCTCTTATCTTGGCTCAAAAATCAAAGATATAAAAGATAAAAGCGGTTTTACAAATTTGCTTGAAATTAAGGCAAAATATTTTAAACACTTAAAATCAAAACTAGAAAATTTCATAGGTGCAGACACTCATGAAAATCAAGATATTTACAACAAGCTTTATACCTTTTTTGATACTTATCTAAACGAAACAGGCACGCCTTTTTTTAATACTACCCCCATTTATAAAAACATTTACGCTAGAGTTTATAGCAATTCTAGCGATACAAGCTTATTTTATAAAACGCAGGATTTATACTATGTAAAATCTGATACACTTTATAAAAGCATGGAATTTGAGGGCGAAAATTATATACTTAAATTTGATGCGAGCGAGTTTAAACAAAATGCTGATAATACAAAAAACAAAATAATTTTTAAAATAGCTAGCATAGAAAAAGAGGAGCAGGATTTAACAATCAACATAAAAGTAAGCAATCAAAAAGAACTTTTTGAGAATCTTAGCAATGTTTTCAAGCAAAACTCAAGTGAATTTAGCGAGGATTTTATAAAATCCATAAAGCCTTATAAACTTGATGAAGAAGCTTTAAAAAAGGATTTTTCAAGCTATAAAAGGCAAAATGAAGTGGATTTTTTTATCCATAAAAATGCGCGTGAGTTTTTAAATGAGCAGTTTGACTTGTGGCTTTTTTCCTATTTACATAAAGATGATAAATTAAGTGATTTTACGCAAGAAACTTTAGCAAAAATTACAAAAATCAAAGACGCCGCAAAGCTAACGATAAATTTAATCGCTGATTTTGAAGATGAGCTAAAAGCAATTTGGTTAAAACCTAAATTTGCTAAAAAAGTACATTATGTTTTTAGCCTTGATAAGATTGCAAAGCAGATTAAAGAACAAAGCTTGTGGCAGGAATTTTTGTTAAATTTAACGCAAGATAAGGGTTTTAAAGCCCAGCTTAAAGAATGGCAGGATTTAAAGCTTGCTAGTGAAAATTTTAATGCTAATGAGTTTTTGGAGACTTTGCAAGAAGCTTTTATTTTGTCATTGCAAGGCGAAGCCGAAGCAATCCAAACAAATAATAATGGATTGTCACGTCGCACAAATACGGCTCGCAATGATGATAAAAAGCAATACCTCTTTTTACCCCTCGATACAAAGCATTTTAGTAAAGAAATGACTTTTAAGATTCTAAGCCTCTTTGATAATCTTGAAAATCATCTTGATGGCGAGCTTATCAAAAGTGATAATTTTCAAGCTCTAAATACCCTTATGCCAAAATATCAAAATAAAATTGATTTAATTTATATTGACCCGCCTTTTAATACAGGTAGCGACTTTGAATACAAAGATAAATTCCAAGATTCTACATGGCTAAGTTTAATGCATAACCGCCTTGAGCTTGCAAGAGATTTACTAAGCAGCAAGGGGAGTTTTTATCTACATTTAGACCATAATGCAAACTATCGTGGGCGTGAACTTTTAAATAATGTTTTTGGAGAGGATAATTTTGTCAATGAAATAGTATGGGCATATAAAAGTTTTGTTGGACAAACTACAAGATATTATCCTAGAAAACACGATATTATTAATTTATATGTTAAAAATTTAGATTTGTTTATATTTAAATTAGAAAGAAATCTCAACAAGTGGAAGAGAAATAACCCCAATAAAGAGCCTAGCAAAGACGATGTTTTATATATATTTCAATCACAACCGCTAGATTCTTGCTGGAATGATATATCTTATCTTGACCCAAAGGATAAGATGGAACGCATAGAATCAGATATTAGTCTGACTCAAAAGCCAGAAGCATTATTACAACGAATTATAGAAGCAAGCAGCAAGCAAAATTCCATAATTTTAGATTTTTTTACAGGCAGTGGAACAACCATAGCCACAGCCCAAAAACTAGGGCGTAAATGGTTAGGTGTAGAAATGGGTGAGCATTTTTATAAGGTTATCATTCCTCGTATGAAAAAAGTTATAGCAGGTTTTGCGAGTGGGATTAGCAAAGAAGTGGATTATAAAGGTGGTGGAGCTTTTAAATACTATGAGTTAGAAAGCTATGATGAAGCCTTAGCAAATTGTGAATATGTGCTAGATTCTATTGCGAGCAAGCAAAGCGAGCGAAGCAATCCACAAAATCTGCAAAAACACCAAGCAATAATAGACTATAAAAAATCCCGCAAACTCATAAAAACAATACAAAAAGACAAAATAGCACATTTAGATATGAGTGCTTATAGAGAGGATTTTGATATATTTACCACGCTTAGCAACCTAAATGGCGTTAAAATAAAAAGAATTTTTCTTGATAATAAAGGCAAGCAAACTTGCGAATTTGACAATGGCGACATAGTGCAAAGTGATAGTATAGATATACAAAAATACCCAAGACTAAAAAACCTTATCTTTTGGGAGAAGTGAAAATGGAAAATAAAATAGTTTTTACAGCATGTGGCTTAGCTATTGATGGAGTAACTTTCCCATCAATAGA
This sequence comes from Campylobacter sp. MIT 12-8780, assembly GCF_006864535.1. Classification (NCBI taxonomy): domain Bacteria; kingdom Pseudomonadati; phylum Campylobacterota; class Epsilonproteobacteria; order Campylobacterales; family Campylobacteraceae; genus Campylobacter; species Campylobacter sp. MIT 12-8780. Next base: position 69,881 of record NZ_QHLL01000007.1, on the reverse strand, counting down.
ACTTTTTCGAAATATAGAAAACGACATATATGAGTTTGACAGTATATCTTATAGTGTATCTTGTGAAATTATAAATAATAAAATGCTTTGGATTTATGTTAAGCATGGCAAAGCCAAGCCTTATGCAGAAGAAATACTCAATATAGATACTAAAGAGAATAAGAAAAATCCAAGAAATCCAAATGAGGCGGAATTAAGGAATCAAATATTTTATTTATATGTCCCAGAAGAATTAATTTTATACACATCATATTTTAAGAAAAATAAATTTTTATCGGAATATTTAAAAGATAAATTTAAAAATAAGTTTTCAATTAAAAATTATACAATTTCTCCAGATGAATTTGTTAAAGAAATTACTTCTGTTTCGTATTTAAAGTTTGCTTCAGCAAATAAAAACTTGTTTAATGGTGGTATTTTTGGAGATGTAGAAGATGCTTGTGGTTATGGATCTGCGGTTAATTTTTCTTTAGAGGTAAAAATTAAAGAAAGTATTTTTGATCCTGGTAAATGTTTAAGTTTTTTAGCAAGATGTAAAAAGAGGAAGGATAATGCAGAAATAGATAAAATGATTTGTATCGGAGAAGATGACAATGGAATAGAAAAGATTTTTAATTTGGAAACTTATCTTAAAAAATTCAACTTAAAGCTCAAAAGGATCAATTTGGTATGTATAATCCGGAATTAATTAAGAATTTATTATTGGAACAATTGAATGTTTAATAAAATTTATGAAAATCATAAAAAAATAGTTTGGGTTATATTTTTAAGTTCTTTATTTGCATGTATATCTGTGTTGTATATTTTATTTTATTGCTCGGATATTTTACAAAAAGATATAAATGAATATATGAAAGGAAGTGTTTCTAATATAATCACTTTTATGTCTATTTGTTTCGGTTTTTATTTGACAAGCTTATCTATATTATTTTCATCTAAGTACCTTAAAAAACTATATACAGAAGACCATAATAAGCCTACACAAAGAAAAATACATACATTAAAGGAATATTTTCAATTGGCAGTTTATTGTGCTTTATTGACGGTTATAGTATCTTTTATAGTGTTGTTAATTCTTGTTTTTCAAAACAAATGGCTATCTATTTTTGCTTTTTCTTTATTAATGTCGATATTTGTAGAAAATTTTTTATTCTTATTTTTGCTTTTAAAAATTTTTTTAAATGCTCTTGTAATTCAAGCAATGCCAGAAATTCAGGAGAAATAGCTAATGCATCCCCCAATAATCTACATCACTAAAGATGGAAAAACACAAGTCGAGCTTTATGAGCTAGGCAGTAGTGTTTGGCTGTCTCAAAATGATATGGCAAAACTTTTTGCTACCTCTACTCAAAATATAACCATGCATATTAGGAATATCCTAAAAGATGGGGAGTTAAGCGAGATTTCAGTATGTAAGGATTACTTACATACTGCTACAGATTCCAAGCAATATAAAATAAAAATTTATTCTTTAGAGATGATTTTGGCTGTTGGTTTTCGTGTGCGTAGCAAAAGAGGCGTGCAGTTTAGAATTTGGGCGAATGAAAATCTTAGACATTATCTTCAAAAAGGCTTTATCATCGATACTGATAGGCTTAAAAATCCAAATGGTAGGACTGATTATTTTGATGAGCTTTTAGAGCAAATTAGAGATATTAGAGCCAGTGAAAAGAGGTTTTATCAAAAGGTTCGCGATCTTTTTGCTTTAAGTGTGGATTATGATACAAGCGATAAAACAACACAAATGTTTTTTGCAAATACACAAAATAAGTTGCTTTTTGCTATCACAGGACAAAGTGCGGCTGAACTTATTTGCACAAGAGCTGATGAAAATGCTTTAAATATGGGGCTTACAAGCTTTAAGGGCAATGTTGTAAGAAAGGGCGATATTATCATTGCTAAAAACTACCTTAATAAAGATGAACTAGATAGCCTAAATCGCTTAGTAAATGTATTTTTAGAATCTGCTGAACTTCGTGTTAAATCAAAACAAGTTTTAACTATGGATTTTTGGAGGGAAAATGTAGATACCTTGCTTAAATTTCAAGGCTTAGAAATTTTAAAAGGAAATGGAAGTATTTCAAATGAGCAAATGAAAAATATAGTTATACCAAAATATGAAATTTTTGATGAAAAAAGAAAAAGAGAACAGGCTTTAGAGGCTGATAAAGACGATGAAAACATACTTGAAGCAGAATATAAAGCCTTAAGTGATCGTACAAAGGAAAACAAATGAGCAAAAAGCAAAATACACAAAAAGCAGATACGCTAATACTCAATGAAATCATTAATCAAGGCATTGATAAAACTAGCTTTCAAGATATTTTGAAAAATATTGATTTTACTAGTTTTAGTGATAAAATCACGCTTGAAAATTATCAAAGCGAAGCGCTTAGAAATGCCATTATTGCTTTAATGTTTTTTGAAGAATGCCCTATTCCTCAAGAAACTTATGATATAAAAGGCTTGCTAGCACATTATCAAAGTTATGATAGTAGGCTAAAACTTGAGAATATCAATCGCGCGAGTTTTTGGATGGCTACAGGGAGTGGAAAAACTATTGTTATGATAAAGCTTATTGCTATTTTAGCTAGGCTTATGCATAAAAAAGAATTAGAATCTAAGCCCATAATGCTCCTTGCTCCAAATGATAAAATTTTAGAACAATTTAAAAATACTATCTTGCTTTATAATAATTTTCAAGAAAAGCCCATTCAGATTCTAGAACTTAAAGAATACGAAAAACAAAGCATACCAAATCTTTTTGAAAGTGCGTGCAAGCTGTATATAGCAAGGAGTGATTTGCTTGATAATGAAACAAATGTAGGCAAAGATAAAAAGGCAAAAAGGCTAAATTATAAAAATTATTTACGTGAAAATGGCTGGTATATCTTACTTGATGAAGCACATAGGGGCGATAGTGGCTTTTCAACACGAAAAAGTTATATAAACGAGCTTGCAAAAGGACTTAGGCAGGATGCTAAACCAAGTGGATTTATCTTTAATTTCTCTGCGACTTTTGATGATGAAATTGATATGCAAACTTGTGCGTTTAATTATAATTTGGAACGCTTTAATCTTGATGGCTATGGTAAAAATATCGCTGTGCTAGATTCTGATTTAAAGGCTTTTTCAAGCGAAGAAAACGAAGTAGAACAGCTTGAAAAAATCATGCAAAGTTTTATTATCTTTGCGGCTATTTTAAAGGCTAAAAAGGAGCTTTTTACGCAGTTTGAAAATTCTTTTGAGAAAGATGAACATAAAAAATTGCTTTATCATAATCCTTTAATCATAGCAGTTTCAGATAAGGTAAATACGAAAATAGCTGGTATAAAGCTGTATTTTGAAGCTATATTAAAGATAGTTAAAGGCGAGGTTAAGGACTTTGAGGATTTATTAGCAAAACTTTGCAAGGATTTAGAAAAAGCAAGCTTATATTTTGGGACAGATTATTTGGCTCATACACTTATAGAAAAGCTAAAAGACATAAGCTTAGATGAGGTAAAACAAAGTGTATTTTATGCAAGTGCAAATGCTGGCATTGAGGCTTGCAAGATAAAGGGTAATGATAAGGAACTTGTTTTTAAAAGCAAGAATGCAAGCAAGCCCTTTTTACTTTTAAATATAGGAAATATTAAGGAGTGGCAAAAAGATTATATACTTAAGCTAGGAATTGATATAGGCGAGGATTTAGAGCAGGGATATTTTGCAAATATTAATGATATAAATTCGCCTATAAATATAATGATGGGTAGCAAGGTTTTTAGCGAGGGCTGGGATAGTAACCGCGTAAATATCATAAATTTTATCAATATAGGCAGCACGCAAGCAAAAAAATATGTGCTACAAACCATAGGTAGAGGCGTGAGAATCGAGCCTTTTGCATACTTGCGTAAAAGACTTGAAAAATGTGGCTTAAAAAGCTTTGATATAAGTGCAAAACTAGGCTTTAAAAATCAATGGCTTGAAACGCTTTTTATCATGGCTAGCGATAAAGAAGCGATTAAATATATCTTAGAAAAAATGCAGCAATTTAGCTCGAAAAAAGCCCTAAAAGGTTTTAGAAAAAATCAAACTTTTAAGCCTTTATATGTGCCAAAATATAAGACAGAAGCTATGCAAGAAAGAAGCTATAAGATTTCACAAGATGATTATAGTGGACTTTGTGATTTTATGCAAAGTTATGATGAAGATGTTTTGCTTTTAAGTGCTAATTTAAAAAGTGAAGCTTTAGGCTTTAAAACTTTAGAAAAAATCAAAAATAAAAGCAATATAGCCGTGATAGAAGGCAGAAAGCAATCTCATGACTATGAAAAAATGCTAAAAATGCTTGATAACTTTTTTGCAAGAAGCTATAAGGTGCTAGAAAAATTTGAGCCAATAAATGACGAGATAAAGCATTTTCATCATTTTACAAGCACGCTAAATTATAATATGATTGAGGAATTAAATCAAAAAATAAAAGAAGTTTTAAGAGCAAAAAGCGATGAGGAGATAGAAGCAGAGATTAGAGCTGGAAAAAGCCTTAAGGAAGCTATGGGACAGGGGCTGCAAAAAATAGAGGTTAACAGCTATATCATTGATGCTGAATTCAAAGAGCATTATTATGGTCCATTAATCATCAAAGAAAATGATGACAAAATCTCTTATAGCATTAAAATACCAAGTGAAATTGAGTTTTTAAAGAAATTAAAAGAATATATAAAGCTTGATGATAATGTTTTAAAAGCTTATGAATGGTGTTTTAGCAAGCTTGTAGAAAATATTGATGAAATTTATATCCCATATTTTGATGAAGAAACGCAAAGTGAGAAAAGATTCTATCCAGATTTTATTTTTTGGTTAAGACATAAAGAAACTAAGGATAATACTATAATATTTATCGACCCAAAGGGCTTAAAACATGCACAAAATATAGCGATAAATAAAATCGAAGGATTTAGGCATATTTTTGAACAAGCAAATTCGCAAAATATCAATGTCAAACTCTTTTTTTATAATGAAAAACCAGAGCTAAAAGGCTATGATGAATATGTTAAAACAAAGGTTGAGGATATTTTTGCAAGCCTTGTTTAAGCCCTATTTTTCGCATTTAAAATCACGCTTAAGATGATGAGTATAAAAGCAAAAATATCTATGAAAGTGTATCTTGTGCCTAAAAAAGCAAAGCTCATAATTGCGGCGGCTACAGGCTCAACGCAGGCTATCATACTTGCTTTTAATGCTCCTATATACTCAACACCCTTTAAATATAAGCAAAATGCTCCTATAGTGCCTATGAAAATTATGCCGGACATTGCCAGAAAGGCTTTTATGTCAAGTTCGTGGTAAGGTATTTTAAATCCTAAAAGTACAAAAAGCATACAAGCTGCAAACAAACTTGCAAAGCCCATGACAAAAAAGAGCCCATAAGAAGCGATAATAGCCCTTGCTCCAAGTGAATAATACGCCACCCCAAAAGCACCAGCCAAAGCCCAAAATAAACCCCAAAAACTGATATTTAAAGAGTGAAAATCTCCGTGTGTTGCCAGTAAAAATAATCCTATAAAAATGAGTATTAAAGCAAGTATTTCAAGCTTTTTAGGTAAAACCTTAGCCTTAAAGCAAACAAAGATCATGATTAAAAGTGGGGCAGAGTATTGTATCATCGTAGCTGTGCCAGCGTCTGTATAAAATATAGCCTTAAAATAGCCATATTGAGTAAGCAAAAGTCCAAGCAAAGCAAAGCCTAGCAAAGAAAAAACTTTATTTTTGTGTTTAAAAAGCACAAAATTTCTTTTCTTAAAACTCAAAGCAATAAGCACAAATGAAGTAAATAAAAGCCTATAAAAGCTCACCCATTCTACGCTAAAGCCACTCTTAAAGAGATATTCAGCCAGCACCCCGCTAATCGCCCAAAACACAGCACCTAAAAGCACCAAGCCTACACCTAGCATTTTCTCCCCTATTTGAAAAAAGCTAGTATATCCCAAGTAGCTTTTATCTAAGCTTAGAAAGCTTGCTTTGAAATTTACATTTTTATCCTATACTTTCATTTTAAAAAGTCAAATTTTTATGAAAAAAGGACAGCCATGGGACGTGCGTTTGAGTATAGAAGGGCTTCAAAAGAGGCTCGTTGGGATAAGATGAGTAAGCTTTTTCCTAAACTTGCTAAGGCTATTCAAGTAGCCGCCAAAGAAGGTGGGCTAGATCCTGAGATGAATCCCAAGCTTCGCTCAGCCATCGCTACAGCAAAAGCTAGCAATATGCCAAAAGATAATATCGACGCAGCCATAAAGCGAGCCAGTGGCAAAGATGGAGCTGATATAAAAAATATCCATTATGAAGGCAAAGCCCCACACGGAGCTTTGATTATGGTTGAGTGTATGAGTGATAATCCCACACGCACAGTAGCAAATGTCAAGGCTATTTTTAGCAAAAATGGCGGAGAACTTCTACAAAATGGCTCTTTAAGCTTTATGTTTTCAAGAAAGGCAGTATTTCATCTTGAGCCTTTTAAAGGCGATTTAGAAGAACTTGAGCTAGAACTTATAGACTTTGGACTTGAAAGCTTAGAACAAAATGAAGAAGAACTTTTAATCATGGGCGATTATACCGCCTTTGGCGAGCTTAGCACCACTCTTGAAAATAAGGGTTTAGTGCTTAAAAAAGCTGGGCTTGAGTATGTGCCAAATTCGCCCCTAAGTTTTGATGAAAATCAGCTTTTAGATATAGAAAAACTGCTTGACAAGCTTGAAGATGATGATGATGTACAAGCTGTTTATACAAATATAGATTAAAAAAGGACAAACAATGCTTAAAAAAATAGATACAAGCAAGGCAAATGAGTATCAAAACGCTTTAATTACGACTTCTAAAGGGGACATAAAGCTCAAGCTTTTTGCAGATGAAGCGCCTCAAGCGGTGTGTAATTTTGCAAATTTGGCTCAAGAAGGCTTTTATAAGGGTTTGAAATTCCACAGAGTAATCCCAAATTTTGTCATTCAAGGCGGTTGTCCTTATGGTAATGGCATGGGCGGTCCAGGTTATGAGATAGAATGCGAGTGCGATAATCAAAGGCACAAGCACCTTCGTGGCACGCTCAGTATGGCTCATGCAGGACGTGATACAGGCGGAAGCCAGTTTTTCATCACACATAGCCCACAGCCTCATTTAGACGGCGTTCATACTGTGTTTGGACAGATTGATTTAAATGATGAAGCGAGTTTAAAGGTGCTTGATAGTATTAAACAAGGTGATATTATCGAAGATATAAAGATTTTTAAAGATGAAAAGGCTAAAAGTCCAACTACAAAAGCTAAAAACACCCAAACTTCCAAGGCTCAAGATGATAAAACAACCACGCAGATCAAAAAAGCTTTAAAAAGTAAGCAAAACTTAGATAAAATCTCAACACAAAAAGCTGAAAAAATTCCAGCCCAAACCCAACGCACCAAGCTTAAAAGCAAAGCTAAAAAAAGATAAACTCAATTTTTATAGCCTTTATATCGTTTAAGAACAACGATATAAAGGCTTTGATCTTTCATCAGTTTGTTTGTAGTTTTTTGTATTTTCATCTTTACTTTTTTGAGCTTAAAATACTAAGAATTTAAAGTCAAAATTTCACAAAATGCTTCTTTTTGTATGATTTTTTTAAAAAATATAAGTTTTTAAGTTTTATTTTGCTAGAATTGCAAGCGATAATTTCAAATTTTTAAGGAGATTTTTACATGAAATCAAAATTTTCAGTAGTTTTAGCTCTTGCCTTGCTTGGCTCTTCGCTTTATGCAGCCCCAAGGCAAAATGCTCCTAGACAAACTCCGCCTCAAAGAGTTGCGCCGGCTCCTCAGCCAACAGCTATGCAAAGACTTGAAACAAGGATTAGTGAGCTTGAAGAAAGACTCGATGACACAGAGTTTCAAACAGGTTTGGATAAGATCAAATTTGGTCTTGATTTTTCAATGGGCGTGGGCGATACAACCTACAACATTAACGATCAAAAATACAAAGCTCACAACAAATGGGCGAGTGAATTGCATCTTAATATGAATGCGGCGATTAACGACTATACTAAATTCTATGGTCGCTTATCTATGGCAAAAAACTGGGGGCAAATGGATGTTGCAAGTGTAGGCGATCCACTTGATATAGATGCTGGACGCAACACTCGCACAAGTGGATCAAGTATCTATGTAAGTCGTGCTTATATCGATCTTTTTGCCACTGAAGAAGTAGTTTTCACCTTAGGACGTCAGCCAGGAACTGAAGGTCCAGGAAGCAACCTTAGAAACAATGCTCTTCGCCAATCAACCTACCCAGCCCTTGCTATCAATACTTTAGGTGATGCAGCGGTGGTTACTTTTAAGCCAGCTTTGCTTAATGATTTTGCTTTTGCAGTGCGTGGAGCGTATGGAAAGGTGTATCAGTATGATGAGGAAGGAACTATTAGGGATTGGTCAGGATCGACTTCAAAGGCAGATTCTGATTTGTGGTATGCTTCAGCTGAGATGAGACTTCCTTTCGAGCAATTTGGTGTAGGTAATAACCTCTTAATGCTTTCTTATGTACGTTTGAATAATTTTTCTTTACCACTAGGTGCTACTTATGGTGGCGTGCGTAATTTGGGAAATTCTGATATCGTAAATTTACACTTTGAAGCGTATAATCTTTGGGATATAGGCTTGAATTATTTTGGCTCTTTGGGTTATTATAAGGGAAGTGATGCAAAAGAGCTTGCACCTTCTGTACCTACATCAAAACTTTTCAATGAAAAAAATGCCTATGCTGCACATGTAGGTTTAAGATATGATTTTAACCAATACTTCAAACTTGGTGGCGAATACTTCTACGGAAGCCGTTTTTGGTATACCCTTTCAAGATCAAGCTTTAATGATCCTTTAAATATAAGACAAACAAGAGGACATGCTTTTGATGTGTATGCGATCGCTCAAGTGGATAAAAATCAATTCTTCCGCTTAAGCTATACAAGGATTAACAATCTTTGGGGCAACAGAGGCTTACCTATAAATGGAGCACCGGGTAAAAACATAGGTAAAAGCGCAGGTGCTGATAGCACAGCAGATAACATTATGCTTATATATAATGTGAAATTCTAAAAAGGAGTAAAGATGAAAAAAGTTTTATTAATAGCACTTTTTGCTTTACCAAGTTTAAGTTTAGCAGCTGATTGTGCAGCGCTTTCAAAGCAGTATCAAGCTCCAAATCCAGCTTCAAAAACTATGGCACAAATCGAGCGTTGGGTAAAAAACAAAGTCAGCAACCCAGCCGATGCTGATGCGCTTAGAGAATGCCTTTTAGCTGGAGCTGCTGATAATCCAAATCAAGCTTCATTTGCTGGTAAATAAACCTAGCCTTTCAAAAAGCCCATTTTTTGGGCTTTTGCTTTTTAATTCTTTTTTGAAATGAACTCATGCAAGAACTTATAGACTTTATACTTCGCACTGCAAGCGAGCTTGGCTATCTTGGCATAGTGCTTTTAATGACTTTAGAAAGCTGTTTTATCCCTTTTCCTAGCGAGGTTGTGATGATTCCGGCTGGATATTTGGCTCATAAGGGCGAGTTTAATATATACGCGTGTATAGCGTGTGGGGTTTTAGGCTCTATTTTAGGGGCTTTGATTAATTACTATCTTTGCTTTTTCTTTGGGCGAGCCTTTGTGCTAAAATGGGGTAGATATATAGGGATCAATGAAGTTAAATTTGCTAAATTTGAGGCATTTTTTAATAAACATGGCGAGTTTTCAACCTTTGTGTGTCGCTTGATACCGGGCATTCGTCAATATATCTCTATGCCAGCTGGCTTAGCGAAAATGAACCTAAAAAGATTTATCTTTTTTACAGGCTTGGGGAGTTTTTTGTGGGTTAGTATCTTAGTCTTGCTTGGATATTTTTTAGGGCAAAATGAAGAGCTTATCGCTGAGTATTTGCACCAAATTCTTATCATTATCTTTATCCTCATTGCTATTGCAAGCGTGCTTTATATCTATATACGAAAAAAAGCTAAGAATGAAAAGTAGAAAAAAAAGATCAAAATAGACAAAGGGACTAGCTGTCTTTTTGTCTATTTTTGTTTTGTGAGCTTAAAAGCCTAAATTCACACCGCCATTTGTGCCAAGTTTGTAAGTAGCTTCTCTGCCTTGTTCGCTTGAAAGCGTGCAAGTATCATTAAAGCTTGCTGTGCCTTGTAAAACCTTGCCTTTTGAGCTGTTTTTATTAGCACTTGTGATTTGCACCTTTGAGCTTGTGCCATTGCTTTTGTTTATACACTCATACACTGCGTTTAGCTCAAGCTCTTCTTCAAAGCTTACTTCACCTTCATTTGCAAGCGTGATATAAGCTGGATAAAGTTCATTTAAAATGTCTTTTGAAAGAGCATTTGCTATTTTTGTTAAAGCTTCTTCATTTGTTTTAACACTCTCATCTTTAAGGCTAAGTTGCAAAGTAATGGTATTTGCAAGCTTAATCTCTTTTGTAGCAAATAAGATCAAGCGATAATCCACTGCCACATCGCCTTTAAGCGTATTTGATTGAGTGGTGAGCTTTGAGCTTTTACTCGAACTTGCGCTAATATCTCTTAGGTTAAAAATCAGCATATAATCACTTCCCATGACATTGCCAAGCTTGAAAATATCTTCACTTGAGCCATCTTCACTCTCAATCACAGCTTTTTCAGCCTTATAATAGGCTTCGTTTTTTCTATCTAAGACATTAAATTTCTTGCTTTTTGTGAAATCATTAACAAGTTTTTGTCCTAAGTTTTCGCCCAAAGCCTTAAATCTTGAAGCATTAAAAATCACCAAATTTGGCTTTTCATTGCGTGAAAAAAGTGTCTTAAAGACATTAACGCTCACAAAATACCTTCCATTTGGCTCTAAAGCCACTTTAGTAAGCTCATAGCTGTCTATATAGCCTTTTGTGGCTTTAAAAGTTGAGCTTGTGAAGACTTGAGGCTGAAAAAGATTGAAATTTGAAAAGTTTTGTGTGCGGATTTGTTGTTTGAAATTTGCTGTATTAAAGCCCTTAAGTTTCATTACTGCATCGATAATAGCAAGCCTTAAAGCTTCTTCTTGAGTTGGCGCACTTGCTTGTCCGCTTGAAACTTTGATAAAAGTGCCTTCTTTGCTTACAACAGAAGTGGCAGTATCTGGGCTAAAATTTGTCGCAGTAGAATTTGATTCTACTGCTTGCTCGTTTGGTTGGGCTAAAACAAAGCTAAAGGTGCATAAAACGAATAAAAAAAACCTTTTCATCACAAAAGCCTTACCAAGTTACAGACTTTTTATCGCCTGCTTTTGAGATAGTTTGTTCATCTTCCCAATACGCCAAACCGCTGTTAAGATCAGTTACGCTAAGCAAGAAGAAGTATTCAGCTTGAATATCGCCATTTCTTAGCTTAACAGTATCTTGTCTGATCTTGCCAGCTAGTGAAAAATCCGGTGCAACAAGAGTGCCTTTTTTAGCGATAGTGCCTTGATTAAACTCATCATTATCTCTTAACTCTCTTACATCATGGCTCATACTATCTCTTGCCCCACCAGCTGCTACAGCTGTAGTAAGCACAAATTTACCTGATTTTCTAAGAGCGATAGTGATCTTTGAGATGAGCTTATCTGTGTCAATCCTTTGAGGTGTGTCATTGACTATGCGTCCTATAGCGATAACCTTTCTTTGTCCTGGGGCGATATTTGCAAAAGCTGGATCTTTAAGCATGCTTTGTATCATCACATCAGCAGCATTTTCAAAATCTTCTCTATCAAGTCCTAAAGTCAGCGCATCGCCTTGTTTGACTTGTCCGCTTTTGCCATCAGTATAAACAGGCTTAGTGCCGCACGCTGTGAGTAGTGCGCCAAGCATAACGCTTAGAGCTAGTGTTTGAATTTTTTTCATTGTTTCTCCTTTTTGAATTTATTTTTCACTTAAAATGATCCTAAAATCGCTAGCGTCTTTATCGCTTGCTACTCTTTGGATCAAAAACTCTTGATTTTCTTTGAGCGTAATGTCTTTAAACACACCATCTTGATAAGTCTTAAGTGTAAAGCCGTCTTCATCTTTCCACGAAATTTGATAGCTGAGTTTAAGCTCATCTTCACTTAAAAGCACAAGTTCAAATTCAAGCAAGCCGTTGCTATTGGTTTTATAGTTAAATTCTTTTACGATTTGCTTTTCTACGCCTTGAAAGCTAATGTGCTTTTGCACCCTTTTTTCTAAAGCGTTTGGTTCTTTACTTGAGCAAGCAAGAAAGACAAAAGCAAGACTTGCAAGGCTTAAGATAAGTAAATTTTTCCTCATTTTTTCTCCTTTAAGGTTGGATTAGATAAAACGCATTTGGTAAGTATCTTAAATACGATCTTATCACAAGCATAGCGTTTTTATCTTTGTTGATTTCATTGTTTGTGTAAAGAATCCTGCCATCATCGCTTTTTATGACAAGTTCGCCATTATTTTCTATCATTGCTACGCTTGCAAATTTAGGTAAAGCATTCCAAAAACGCACATCAGCTCTGCTTGTCGAGGCTGTAACTATGCTGCTTGCCATGCTAAGTAAGCCTCCTGTTGGATCATTTTTAGCCACTGCAGCATTAAGCGTGGTTTTAAGTATGGTTGAGCTGATAGCTTTAGTGATCTTACTTGCAAGCTCTGTTTTAAACTCAGTGGCAATCACATCATCAAAGCTGACAAATTGTGAAGTTTTAGTCTCATTTGCAAGCAGATAGCTAAAGGAATTTTCCCTTTTTTTCAAGGTTGGTAGCGCAAAAGAACTTGTGATGAGATTATCATCAAAGATAAAAGGTAGCGTAAAGCTAAGCTCATCAAGCCCAGCTCCAAAGCCACTTTCATACACAACAAAGATGTATTTTTGAAGTCTTTGTGGGTTTGTTGAGGAAGCGTATTGGTTAAACACTCTAAATTCTTTTTTAAACTCGGCACTTCTTGAGTTAATCACCGCCACTTCTTTAAGCAAATCAACCGCCCTTGTATAATCTTTATCTAAAAAGAAAAATAAGGCTGCGGTGTAGGTAGCATAAGGGTTGATAAAGTTTTTACTTGTATCAAAGTCTTTGAGGAGGTGATCGTATTGTGAGAGCACATTTTCATAGTTTTGCTGCATATTTTCATCAAAATTTTGTGTTTTTTTGGCTTCTTCAAATTCGGCTCTACTGGCTGCGATTTGGCTTGCAAAGTACTCTTTTGCCTTGTCTTGACGCATTAAAGCCCTGTTAAATTCAACTCTTGCGTTTTCAAAGTCGTTTAAACTCATAAAATTTAAGCCCTTATAGACATTAACCATTATCCTTTCATAAAGCGTGCCTTGATAATCAAACACAGCTTCATTTACAAGGGCTGATCCAACAAGCCTTGCACCTTTTGATCCAAGTCCTTCTAAATCTACATCGTATTTATAAGCCTCTTCAGCTTTATCTAAGAAATCATTGCTGGTATTAAAATCTTGACAATTTCTTGCGATGGCTCCTGCGTTTAAGCCTGTGTAAATGATATCTTTGTTGCTATCCATTCGCTTTTGTTCTGCTTTAAAGAAGCTTTCAGAACAAAAATGATCGCTTAAAGCTTTTTCGTAAAATTGATTATCTGCTGCGTGGTTTGCACAAGCACTGAAAATAAGCAAAAGAGCCGGTAAAACAAAAAGTATCAAACGCAAAGCATATCCTTTTAATCGATAAAAAATCAGCATTATAGCATAAAAATCTTTTTTTATGAAAATATAAATAAAAACGCGATAGCAAGCCCCATGCAAAAAGCGGTAAGATAGTATATCATTAGGTATCCTTTTTTGAGTAATTATAATTTTTTTGATTTAAAAACTTATAAATTTATATAAAACACATTAAAAATAAAGCAAAAAGATACTACAATTTTAAGAAAATTTTTGTATAAAAAGCGAGAAAAAGCGATGAAAACTTATCTTGAAAAAGCAAATACGCTCATTGAAGCTTTGCCATATATACGCAAGTTTAATTCTAAAATCATAGTGATTAAATACGGCGGATCGGCTATGGAAAATGAAGCCCTTAAAATCAGCGTTATGCAAGACATAGCCCTTTTAAAGCTTGTCGGCTTAAAGCCTGTTATCGTGCATGGTGGTGGTAAAGAAATCACTTCAATGTGCGAAAAACTCAATGTCAAAAGCGAATTTAAAAACGGGCTTAGAATAAGCTCAAAAGAAGCTGTAGAAGTGGCTGAAATGGTGCTTTTTAAGATCAATAAAACCTTAGTGCAAAACCTTGAATGTCAAGGCGTGAAAGCGCTTGGAATTTGTGGCAAAGATGGCGGGCTTTTGCATTGTGAAAAGCAAGATGAAAGTTTGGGCTTTGTAGGGCGTATCAAAAGCGTGCGCCAAAGTGTGCTTAAAGACTTGCTAGAAAAGGACTTTTTGCCTATCATCGCTCCTATTGGTATGAATGAAAACTACGAAAGTTTTAATATCAATGCTGATGATGTAGCGTGCGAGGTTGCAAAGGCTTTAAGGGCTGAAAAACTTGTGTTTTTAAGCGATGTCGAGGGACTTTATAAAAACTACGAGGATAAAAACTCACTCATCTCAAGGATAGGGATCAAAGAAGCAAAAGAGCTTATCAAGCACACACAAGGCGGTATGCTTGTAAAGCTTAATTCTTGCGTTGATGCCCTTGAAAATGGCGTAAAAAGAGTGCATATCTTGGACGGACGCGTTAAACACAGCCTTTTGCTTGAAATTTTTACAGATGATGGTTTAGGGACATTGATAGGAGGGGATTTATGAAGTCATACAAAGAACAAAGCCATATAGTGCAAACTTACAAACGCTTTGATCTCGTGCTTGAAAGAGGCGAGGGCGTGTATCTTTACGATGATAAGGGACAAGTTTTTCTTGACTTTGCTGCTGGGATAGGGGTTTGTGCCTTAGGCTATACGCACAAGGGCTTTAATGAAGCCTTAAAAACACAGCTTGATAAGCTTATACACACAAGTAACCTTTTTTATAACGAAAATATCGCTACTGCTGCTTCAAACCTAGCCAAAGCAAGTGGTTTAAGCCGTGTTTTTTTCACAAATTCAGGCACAGAAGCTATAGAAGGAGCGATGAAAGTTGCTCGCAGGTACGCGTATAATAAAGGCATTAAAAATGCTGAGTTTATAGCGATGAAGCACTCTTTTCACGGACGCACACTAGGAGCTTTAAGCCTAACAGCAAATGAAAAATACCAAAAGCCCTTTAAGCCACTTATCCGCGGAGTAAAATTTGCCGAGTTTAACAAGCTTGAAAGCGTGCTAGCAAAACTAAGCGATAAAACTTGTGCCATAGTGCTTGAAAGCGTGCAAGGCGAAGGAGGGATTAACCCAGCGCAAAAGGCTTTTTATGAGGCTTTAAGAAAGCTTTGTGATGAAAAAGACATTTTGCTTATCGCTGATGAAATTCAGTGTGGTATGGGGCGAAGTGGGAAGTTTTTTGCATACGAGCATTTTGGCGTTTTACCTGATGTGATGACAAGCGCAAAGGCTCTTGGTTGTGGGCTTAGCGTAGGAGCTTTTGTAGTAAGTGAAAAGGTAGCTCAGCACTCGCTTGAGTATGGCGATCATGGAAGCACTTATGGGGGCAATCCTTTAGCATGTGCGGCTGTTAATGCTGTATTTAAAGCATTTAAAGAAGAAAAAATCCTAGAAAATGTCAAAAAACTTAGCCCTTACCTAGAAAAAACCCTAGATGAGCTCGTGCAAAAATACAAATTTATACAAAAAAGAAGCGGCTTAGGTTTTATGCAAGGACTAAGTTTAAGCCCTAAGGTAAAGGTAGCTGATGTGCTTAGCAAAGCAAGAGAGAACAAACTCATACTCATTAGCTGCGGCAAAAATGATTTGCGTTTCTTACCACCCCTCATCATCAAAAAAGAGCATATAGATGAGATGAAAGAAAGGCTAGAGCAGAGTTTAAAAGCTTTTGTGTGAGTTAAATTTGCTTCATTTTACTTTAGGAAAGAACCTTTGCTCTTTCCTAAAGGATAAGACACTTTTACAAAATCCCCTCAATCTCGCTTAACGCAAGCTCTAAATTCTGCCTTACTTGCTCGCATAAAATTTGTGGGCTTTCTAGCATTTCTAAGTCTTGTAAATTCTCATCTTTGAGCCAAAAAATATCTAAATTGCTCTTATCTCGCTCTAAAATCTCACTTATACTAAAGCTTTTAAATCGCTCGCTTTCCTTGCGTGCTTTAAAGTCTCCAGCGCAAAAACATTCCTCAAAATCCTTTAAATGCTCGCTACTTAAAGTATTTGTAACCAAGCTTAAATTTATATTTGTGCGTAAGTCATACACCCATACTTTTGCATCTTTATCGCTTGTTTTGACTCTGTCAAAAAACACTACATTTGCCTTTACACCTTGTGCGTAAAAAATCCCAGTTGGCAGGCGCAAAATCGTATGCAAGCTAAAATCATTCAAAAGCTTTTTTCTCACCTTTTCACCAGCCCCGCCCTCAAAAAGCACATTATCAGGAAGCACCACAGCGGCTTTTCCACTGCCATTTAAGATACTCATTATATGTTGTAAAAAAATTATTTGCTTATTTGAAGTGCTTGCAAAAAAATCATCTCGGCTATATTCTTCTTTTTGATTTTTCACCTTGCCATCGCTGCTAAGCACCTTTGTAGCGGACTTCTTACCAAAGGGCGGATTAGTTAGCACCATATCAAAACGTTTCTCGCCCCTTTTAGCAAGAGAATCGCCTATCTCAATATCTGGCGTATAAATTCCATGCAAATACATATTCATCGCACATAAACTCGCCACAAGTTGCGTTACATCTTTGCCTACAAGGCTTTGAGTTTTCAGCTTTTTTAGCTCTTCTTTATTTGGTTTTTGTTTTTTCATATACTCAAAAGCACTCAGCAAAAAGCCGCCAGTTCCGCACGCAGGATCGCAAACACTCATGCCAATTTGTGGGCGCATAAGCCTTACAATGCTATCAATCAGCACCCTAGGCGTAAAATACTGCCCCGCTCCAGCCTTTGTTTCAGTCGCATTTTTTGCCAGCAAGCCCTCATAAATCGCACCTTTTACATCGACATTTAGCCCCATCCAAGTTTCACTATCAATGAGCGTAAAAAGCTTTTTGAGTTTATTTGGTTCTTTTATTTTATTTTGTGCGCCATTATAGATTAGCCCCATTACGCCACCTTGCTTTGAAAGTGTGTTAAGCGCGTTGTTATAAGCCTCCAAAAGCTCCTCGCCATCAAGGGCATTAAGCCTTTGCCAGCGAAACTCACTTGGAATCTGCGAAGTCTCGCCCACCTCTTCTTTTTCATCTTCCATTTTTAAAAAGAGCAAGTAGCTAATCTGTGCCACATAATCCGTATAAGTAACCCCATCATCACGCAAAATAGTCGCAAAATTCCACACTTTTGTAACGATAGCATTTTCTTGCATTTTTATCCTTTAAACTTTCTCATATCAAAAAATAAGCATAATTTTAACATATACCTTGTAAAAACAAATTAAAAAGCTTGGTATTGACATAATACTTAACATACTAATTCCCCACTAAAAGCCTTATTTAAAAGCGAGGCTTTTAATTTGCTGAGTTTATCCAAACTATCATTTACAAAATAATCTAGCTTTTCTATGGCTTTAAATTTAGATTCCAGAATCTCTACAATTTGTTTTTGAGTTTTTACAGGTGGTAGGGGGATTGGTAATTTTGCAAAATTATTTTTATTTAAAATTGGTAATGTGGTAGATGAGGCATTTATTTTGATAAGCTCTTGAAATTTAGGCGATATGCAATAAAAATACATAAATTCTGGCAAAAAATTATCAGAAGGCAAAATAGCGTTAATTTGCTGATTGCATATTCCTTCTTTTCTTATTAGCCCTGTTTTTCCAATAGTTGCACCAATACAAGTAACCAAAACTGAACCGCTTTGAAGTTGCCTAGAAATTTCATAACCTTTTAAAGAGACATTATCCAATGCACTATCAACGAAATATCCATTATTTAAGTCCGTTGGCTTATAAAATGGATAGTTATTTCCGTAATATTCAGCATTTTTCTTACTAGGTGTTGAGCCTGTAATAATTTCGCACACTTCCCCAAGTGTTTTAACTTCCCAATCTCGCGGTAAATTAGAAGCAGTATCATCGTGGCTTAGCGCTTGCAAGTCATTATCTTGCAATAAAGTCCCATTAAAAGCAGAGTTAAGTAATGAAGCCTTAAGTTTTACTAAGTCTTTTTTAACTAAATTCAAAGCATTTGTAGCATTTTCTATCTTAGCAAATTTAGATTCTAGAATCTCTACGATTTGTTTTTGAGTTTCAATCGGCGGTAGGGGGATTTTTTCTTTTTTGTAGTCCCTAAAATAAATATGAGGTATCACCGAACCGCTTATGTATTGATTAAAATTTATTGTATGCAAAAAGTAAAAAAGATATTTTATATAAACCTCTTGGTTGCATTCTAAATAATGCATCGTCCCAATAACAGATGATTGCTTAGGTAGCAAAAATACTTTTCCAACCGAGCCATCTTTTACTACGCCAATACATTCATTTTCTTTTTCATAAAAATCAATATATTTAATTATCCCCTTTGCTCCATAGATAGGATAAATTCCCTCATTATTTTCAATATTTCGCAAAATAATATTAGAATTTTTTGATTCACACACTTCCCCAAGTGTTTTAACTTCCCAAGTTTTTGGTAGTTTAGTCATTATTTAAGAACCCCTAATATGTATTAAATAGTCACTGCTAGTAAAGCAATCATTGTTTTTTGCATTATTTGGTAAAATCTTTTTTAAAAATTCATAATTAATCTTCATCATCATACTCCATTTTAAATACTAACCCACCAAAGCCAAATTTAATTCCTCAAGGATTATATCCAAATCCTCTTTGAAAATCGCTCTTGCTCTATAAATTCCGCCCATATCCTCGCAGATTGCTTGTATATCTTGTATGATAACACAACCATTCATCGCTATATAGTCTTTTATAAGCTCTAAAAACTCAAGTTGTTCTTTGTTAAAATCAATGCCTTTTTTGATACATCTTCCAAGCCAAAGATTGTAGCGAGAATTTGCTAGATTGCTAAAATCTTGCAAGATTTTATCTTGTCCTAGGGCAAAGCGGACAAGCTGGATTATATTTGTTAGGTTTTTGGCTGGATTTTTGCATTTTGCTACTTTTTTAGTTTCAAGCATAGTATAAGCATTCCAAAGCTTGTTTATATCGAAATTTTCAGCCCTTAGCTTCTTACTTAGCTCATTTATCAGCTCGTAAGTTAAATGTCTTTTTGCGTAGTTTTGTGAATAAATGATTTGTAGGGCTGTGATTTCATCTTTGTTTTGCAAGATAAATTGTGTGAAGTCATTAATCAAATTTTGGGATTTTTCCTTGCTAAAATCAGCTTCTATAAGCTCATCTTTGCCGGCTATATCGATATAAAGCTTTGATTTTTGTGCAAATTCTAGGAGTTTGTTTGTGAATTTTTCGTTGTGAAAGAGTTTGAGAATTTCTTTATTTGAGCTTTCTTTTTGTGCCGAGTTTTTCTCATTTAAAGGCTCATTATTTGGCTTATCCTCTATCTCAAACTCATCAGCTAAGTTTAAAAGCTCGCTTGCTATGGTATTTAGGCTTTGAGGAGCTGTTAAAGCTTGCTTATCATCGTTTTTATTTTCCACTTCATCATTTGAGTTTATATCAAAGCTTGGCTCTGGGATAAAGCTTTGCAAAATTTCCATATCGGTTTCATCAAGCTTGTTTGTGATTCTAATGAGCCTTGAAGCAAGGCTGGTTAGGATTTCTTTAGCTGGGTTTGGCTGTTTAAGCTCGTTTAAAAGCTCTTTAAAGCTCATATAATGCTTTTGCTCTAGCACTCTAGTGTGGTGCTTTTCACTCTCAGTTACGCCTATAGCATCAACGACATAAAAATGCGTTTTAGAGTCTGCATTTGGCGTAACTTCTTGCAAGTCCTCATCGCTTATACTTCTTGCCCCACGCCCTAGCATTTGTTCATAATACGCACTTGATTTGATATCACGCATAAAGATAAGCACTTCTAGGGGCTTGATGTCTGTTCCAGTAGCTATCATATCCACACTTACGGCGATTCTAAAGCTTTGAGAGTGGCGGAATTCATTTATCAGATCGCCTGCATTTACTCCACTTACACTATAGGTGATCTTTTTTACAAAATCATTGCCTTTGTTAAAGACTTCTCTTGCTATCCTTGTGATATTTTCAGCGTGATTATCATCTTTTGCAAAGATTAAAGTTTTTGGGATAAGATCAAAATTTGCCTCTCGTTGTGGATAAAGCTTGGTAAAAATGCTGTCTTTATAGGCTTGCAAAATGGTGCGGATTTGATCTGGAGCTAAAATCCTAGAATCCAAATCTTTTTTATCGTATTCTAAATCCTCATCTAGCTCTTCATACTCAATCTTTCTTGTGTTTTTATTCATCACAGGCACTTCAAATTCGCAGTCTTTTTTGATGATATTACCATTTTCGCTGATTTGTGTTTTTATACGCAAAATTTCATAATCTACATTAACCTTATCGATGATGGACTCTTCAAGCGTATAGCTTGAGACTAAGTTTTGATCAAAAAAGGCTATGGTATGTTTTGAAGGCGTGGCGCTAAGCCCTATAAGAAAGGCATCAAAATACTCCAAAACCTGCCTCCACTCGCCATAAATGCTTCTATGACACTCATCGATAATGATAAAATCAAAAAAGCCAATGCCAAGATTTGGATTATAAACAACTTCTTTTGTCTTTTTATCGCTTTGATAGCTGTTTTCTAGCTCCTCATTAAACTCAAGCTCGCCTTGAAGCATAGAATAAAGCCTTTGAATCGTGGTAATAACGACTTTAGAATCATCTGCAATAGTGTTTGTTGTGAGGTGATTTACTTCATAAATTTGTGAAAATTTATACTTTGAATTTGGTGGATTAAAATCATCAAATGCTGCTTTTGCTTGTGAGCCAAGGTTGTTTCTATCCACAAGAAAAAGAATGCGTTTAGCATGGGCGTATTTAAAAAGGCGGTAGGTAAAATTGCAAGCCGTAAAAGTCTTGCCAGCTCCTGTTGCCATTTGGATCAAGGCTCTTTGCTTGCCTGCTTTAAGCGAATTTTCAAGGCTGTTTATAGCTTCAAATTGACACTGGCGTAAATTTAAACGCTCAAGAGGTAAAATATCATGAAGTCTTGCTCTAAGGCTAGTTTGCTCGTTTATAAGCTCTTTGAGTTCTTTTGGGTTATGAAAAGCAAAAAGCCTTCTTGCTCTTGCGTTTGGCTCTTTATAGTTTGTAAAATAAATTTCATTAGCATTGCTTTCATAGCAAAGAAAAATGCCGTATTTATCGGCATAGCCCTTGCTTTGACTTTCTGCTCCACTTAGTGCTAGTCCTTGCTTTTTTGCTTCAATGATAGCTGCTGGCTTAGAATCCACAAAAAGCACATAATCAGCCCGCTTATCATCATCAAAGATAAATTCCATCACCGCAACATTTGCTGTCAAATGTAAGCTAGAATTTTGAAAATCCTCAAATTTACACAAAACATAACCAGCCTTGCTTAAAAGCTCATCGATTAACACTCGTGCGGATTTTTCTGGCATTGGTATCCTTAAATTTAAATTTATGACAATTATAGCACAAAACGCTTATTATCACCGAGTAAATATATCTTAAGCGTCATTATGATATTTTTATTTGCCAATCTTAAATTTGGTGCATTTTTAGCTAAAAATCTTGCAACTCAAAAGCATTTTTAAAATAGATATTTTGCTTTTTTTGATATACTAAAGTTTAAAATTAAGAGTTTAAGCTATTTTATGAGTCTTTGCTCTTATCTTAAGGAAGTAAATGCTTACTCATAGAAATTTTTTACTTTTATGCTTTGTTTTTGCGCTCATCTTTGCCTTGAGCTTTTTTATCATGCGTTTAAGCCTTGATCTTGCTTTTTTGCCTCACCTTGACTTAGATGAGATATTTGCTCTTTATAAAATGGGCTTTTTGCTAGATATGAGAGCGATTAGCCCTATGCTTTTAGTTATTTTGTGTTTGGGTTACATCGTGCTTTTAAAGCAAAAATTTGCGTGCTTTCTTGCTTCAAAGGGCTTTAACTCCGTCTTTTTTTCAAATTCTTTTGATAAAAAATTTATTATTTTTATAGTGGCTTGTTTTGCTGCTTTTGTCGCTTTTAGCGCGCTTGGGGGATTTTATTATTTTAAAGCTTATCATACTAAGATAGATGTTTTTATCTTTGGTTTAAAAGATGATGATACGGCTGCGATTTTAAAGATCATTTGGCAAGATTATCCTGTGCTTGTCATTACTTTTGTGTGCGTTTTATACGCATTTGTGTGTGCTTTTGTTGCTAAAAAGATACTTTTGCTTTCTTTTGCAAGACAAAGCTTTATTTTAAGTGTGATTATAAATGCGCTAGTGATTGTTTTGCTTGTCGTTGGTGTGCGTGGGAGCATTGGCACTTTTCCTTTGCGCGAGGATATGCACCATATCTCTAAAAATCCTTTGGTAAATCATATCGCTACAAATCCTATCATCGCTTTTGGCTGGGCTTTAAAGCATTATAAAGAGCAAGAAAATTTTCATCAAGTCAAACTTAGCGAGGGTAAAGCTCTTGAAGAAAAGCTTTTTCCTATCTTTTTTAAAGAAACTTCGCCATTTAAGATACAAAAGCCTATGAATGTTGTCGCGGTTTTAATGGAAAGTTTTGGCACAAATATGCTTTATCTTGATGATGTAAAAGACTTTGATCTTTTGGGCGAATTTAGGCAGCATTTTGAAGCTGGTTTAAAAGCAAAAGAAGGGCAGAGTGATTTTACTTTTATGCGTTTTTTATCTTCTGCTAATGGCACAGCTCCTTCTTTTTCCAAACTCTTTTTTCTTTCTGCAAGTGCGAATATCTCCTTAGGACAAGCTAAAAACACCAAGCTTGCTTTTACGCCTTTTGATATATATAAAAAGGCTGGATATGAAGTCATTTTTATCACGACAGGCAATCGCTCGTGGCAAAATTTAGGCGATTATGCAAGTGTTTTAGGCACTGATGCGGTGTATGATAGTAACTATATAATGGAGTATTTTAAAGAGAGCAATGACTCAAAAAACACTTATGGCGTGCTTGATGAGTATGCGTATAAACTTGCTTTTGAGTTGCTTGAAAACGCCACAAAACCCACTTTTATCGCTATGCTTACAACGACAAATCACCCACCTTTTACCCTACCAGCTCATTTTAATGCTCCACAATACAAGCTTGAGGGCAAAACGCAGTTTTTCAAGTATGAAGAACAAGAAAAAATCAAAACTATGCTTGGTGTATTCACTTACGCAAGTGATGCCTTTGGGCGGTTTATTTCTCAGCTTAAAGCTTCAAAACTTGCTTCAAACACGATCATCGCAGGAAGTGGCGATCATATTAGTCGTGATGTTGTGCTTGAAAATCCTTTACTTATGCACGCTGTGCCACTTTATATGTATATACCAAAAGAACTTTCAGCACAGCTTCATTTTGATGAAAAGGTGCTTGGCTCGCACAAAGATATTTTTCCAACCCTTTATGCTTTGAGCTTGAAAGAGTATGAGTATCTCACGCTTGGCGGACGCAATTTGTTTGATAGCGCAAGTGATGAAAGGTATAATTTTGCTCTTAATGATAGTCTTTATATTGATAAGCACGGATTTTTTGCTAGGGGGGGGGGCATTGAAAAAATAGGATATGAGTTTAAAGATCATTTTTTTATGCCAACAAATAAAAGCTTTGCGAATGAAAAACAAGATTTTTTCAAGCTTTATGACGAGCTTGATTGGTGGCAACTTAATTACCGCGTAAAAGGGCTTTTAGAGTAGCTTTTATTACGCAAGTTTTTTATAATACTCACCCCAATTTACAAGACTATTAAACACACTATCCAAGCTTAAACCAAGCTCAGTAAGTGAGTATTCCACTCGTGGTGGCACTTCTGCATATACTTTTCTTTTGACAAGTTTTGCGCTTTCAAGCTCTCTTAAGTTTTGTGTTAAAACTTTTTGAGATATGCTTTGATTTTTTGTTGCTCCTATACAACGTTGCAGTTCATTAAAGCGTTTGGCTCCATTCATCAAATCCCTTATAATAAGCATTTTCCATTTATTGCCGATGAGATTTAAGGTTGTTTCAACAGGACATGGAGAAAAATACGCTTTCATTTTTACTTCCTTTTTTAAAAAATTTAAAAAAATTATAGCTTGTATTTGCTTAATTTTCCATAATACTTACTAAAAAGATAGTATAGAATAAAAAAGTGCCTTCTTGACTTTTGAAACTGACTTTGATAAATTTTCATCATCACTTTGAGTGAGTAAGCTAGCTTTAAATTTAAAGGAGAAAAGATGAATAAGCTTTCAAGAAGAAAGTTTTTACAAAAAAGCTTGGCAGGCTTAGCAGTGATTACTGCAGGAGCAATACCAGCTTTTACACAAACACATAAAAAAGGAGAAAAAATGAAAACAATCGCAGTTTTAGCCGCAAGTGGCAGATCAGGTAGGCTCATCGTAGAAGAAGCCTTAAAAAGAGGATATAGCGTTACGGCTTTTGTAAGAAGCGCAAACAAGCTTGAAGAAAAGCCGAATTTAAAAGTTGTTGTTAAAGATATCTTTGCTCTGCAAAAGGCGGATTTAGAAGGCTTTGATGTGATCGTTGATGCTTTTGGGGAGTGGAAGGACTTAAGCTTACACAAAAAACATATCGATCATTTAGTGTCACTTTTGCAAAACAATAAAGCCAAATTCCTTGTTGTAGGTGGTGCAGGAAGCTTATATCTTGATCAAAGCCACACTACAAGACTTATGGATACGCCAGATTTTCCAGATGAATTTAAAGGCGTGGCAAATGCTACAGCTGAAGTTTTGGGCGTTTTAAGAGGACAAAAAAGCTTTAATTGGGTGTATGTATGCCCAGCAGCTGTGTTTGACTTTGAAGCTCCTGCTACAAACTCATACAAAATCATCGGCGAAGTATTTGAAACAAACGCAAAAGGCGAAAGCAAAGTAAGCTATAAAGACTACGCAAGTGCTATGCTTGATATCGCAGAAAATGCGAATTTAAATCAAACTCGCGTCGGTGTTATAGGCTTATAAAATCAAAAAATGGGGAGGATAAAACCCTGCCCCATTTTTAGCACTCACTTTAATACTTGTCTTATTTTTCCTTAAATTCCAGCAATTTTCAAAGAGTATTTTCAAGCTTTTTAGCTATAATGCGGCTTATGGATAAAGAAAGTTTAATCATCAAAGCCTTTGAAAACGCTAAAAACGGAGATGATGGTGCTGTTGTTGGTAAGTATTGCTTTTCAAAGGATTTGTTTTTTGAGGACGTGCATTTTAAGCGGACTTGGTTTGATTTAGAACAAATCGCATACAAAGCCATGCTCGTGAATATCTCAGATGCCATAGTGATGAATGCTAAGGCTAAATACGCTCTTTTAGGACTTGCTTTACCAAAAGATATCAGCAAAGATGAGATCAAATCCTTACAAAAAGGCTTTTTAAAGGCAGCTAAAGATTTTCAAATTCAAATCATTGGTGGCGATACGATAAGTTTTGACAAAATCGCTATTTCAATCACACTTATTTCAAAAATTCGCAAAAAAGCAGTATTGAGAACAGGCTTAAAAAAAGGCGATTTGCTTGCTTTTACAGGAAAACTCGGGCAGGGTTTGCAAGGATTAAGAGCATGCGAAAAAGGTGTAAAGCTTGATAAAAATCATCGCTTTGTTAAGCCAAAGCTAAGGCAAGATTTTTTTTATAGCGTTGCTTCTAAGCTTTCTTGTGCGATGGATATCTCAGATGGTTTAAGCAAAGATTTATCAAGGCTTTTGGGTTTAAATAAACTTGGGCTTAAGTGGCTTTGTGAGTTAAGCAAAGACGAGCTAGAAAGTGGCGAGGAATATGAAATTCTTTTTGCCTTTGAGCCAAAACACAAAGAATTTATAGAAAAAATGGCTCGAAAAACACACACAAAGATCACTATTTTTGGGCAAGCACAGAAAGGAAGATATGAATTTAGAGGAAAAGAACACCATTTTTAAGCCCGTTTTTACGCTTAATCATAGTCCTATAAAGGCGTATTTTAGTAAAAATTCAAAAGATTTTGTGGTGCGTGAAGTGCCTTTGTATGAATTTAGCGGTGAGGGCGAGCATTTAGTCTTTGAAATCGCTAAAAAGGACTTAAGCACACATGAGGCTTTAAGGCTTTTAAGCGAGCATTTGGGTGCAAAAATGCGTGATTTTGGTTATGCTGGGCTTAAAGACAAACAAGGCTATACAACGCAGTTTTTATCGCTTCCTCGCAGTTTTGAATCAAGGCTTTTGGAGTTTAAGCACGAAAAACTTGAGATTAAAAATACTTTTTTGCATAAAAATAAGCTCAAAATCGGGCATTTGAAAGGCAATTCTTTTTTTATCAGGCTTAAGAAAGTAGGAAAAGTTGAGGCTATCAAGCTTGAAAATGCTTTTAAGGCACTTAAGGAGCAAGGTTTTGCAAATTATTTTGGCTATCAACGCTTTGGCAAATTTAAGGATAATTTTAATCTAGGGCTTGAAATTTTGCATGGAAAAAAGCTAAAAAATAAAAAAATGAGTGATTTTTTTATCTCGGCTTTTCAAAGCGAACTTTTTAATCGTTATTTGAGTAAAAGAGTTGAGTTATCACACTTTGCTAGCAAACTTAGCCTTAAAGAATTTGCACTTATTTATAAACTTGATGAGGCTAGAGCAAGAAAGATTGTAGAGCAAAAGCAGTTTTTTAAACTCCTTGAAAACGAGGTTTTGGGGCATTATCCTTTTGGTAAATGTTTTTTGTGTGAGGATTTGGATACAGAAATCAAGCGTTTTTTAAACAAAGAACTAAGTCCTATGGGACTTTTACTTGGTGTAAAAGCTTTTGAGTGCAAAGAGGGTTTGGCTCAAAACTTAGAAGATGAAATTTATCATGATTTTTATACATTCAAAAGTAAAATGCAAGGCTCAAGACGCTTTGCGTGGAGTTTTTTAGAAGCAGCTTGTTGTCGATATGATGAGCAAAAGGCACATTTTTGCTTGGAATTTTTCTTGCAAAAAGGCTCTTATGCTACCACTATCTTAGAAGAACTTTTACACGCCCGCTTTGATGAGTTTAGCAACAACGCGTAAAACCGCCATTGTATCTTGCATCAAGAGCTTCTTTGAAAAAATCACTTCTTGAAAGAATTTCTTGATCTGGGTGCTTTGTTTTCATATGCTCGACATATTTGTCATAACTTGGCATTCCCACAAGCAAGTTGATAAAGCGATCACTTTTTCTGTAGAGTTTTTTAAATTTATCAAGCAAGCTCTCCCTGTCAAGCCCCAAAGGGGCTGGCAGGGTGTTGCTTCGCTTTACTAAAGCTGTTCCCATTCACTTTTGCCTTAATGAGAGCTTGAAAGTGAGTAAGAATAATCACTTGCTTTATGATAAGGTTCTTCACTAAGTGGCCATCTTTGTCCTTGTCCTTTGTAGGTGTAATAGCAAATTTTGATTGTTTCAAAAAGCACTACAAAAACAACGATCATAAACAAGCCGCAAAGCACAGCATCAAGTAAATTGTTATGGAAATTAATTTGTGCTGCTTCTAAAGCTCTTTGTGTCGCATTTGGATCATTAAGCACAGCCAAAGCTTTTTGCACCGCAGCCACATGGCTTACCGCATCATGCACAGCTTCGCCATTCATCGGCATAAGTTTTTGGAAAGATGCCCAAAGTGTGGTTAAAAGCACCCAAAATGCTGGAACTATAGTAACAAAAGAGTATTTTGCTTTACCCATTTTGAAAAGCACAACCGTTGCAAGTAAGAGTGCGATGCCCGCAAGCATTTGATTTGCTGCACCAAATAAAGGCCAAAGTGTGAAAATTCCACCTTTTGGATCAATAACACCTTGATAAAGCAAATATCCCCAACCAGCTATACAAAATACAGAAGCGATAAAGCCATAATACACAGAGCTTGTATCACCCATTGGTTTATAGATATTGCCTAAAATATCTTGGATAAGATACTTACCACTTCTTGTGCCCGCATCAACGGCAGTCAAGATGAAAAGCGCTTCAAAAAGTATGGCAAAATGATACCAAAACGCCATTGTGTGTTCCCCACCGATAAAAGGAAGTTTATGCAAGATATGTGTTAAACCTACCGCAAAAGTTGGTGCTCCACCTGTTCTTGAGACTATAGTTTGCTCGCCAATTTGAGCTGCTGTTGCTGGGATAAGTTGATCATAAGGCGTAGTAAGCGCTGTTGAATCAAGTGTAAAGCCAGCATTTTGTAAAATAGTTTTTAAGTTTTGCTCAACTACTGCTAAATCCGGGCTTCCAGCCTGTCCTAAAAGTGCGGTTGTCGCATTTGGATCAAGAGTGTTAAGCGGAGTGTTGATCGCAAAATAAAGTCCAGGCTCAAGTATGCACGCTGCGATTAAAGCCATGATACCAACCATACTTTCCATAAGCATAGCCCCATATCCTACCATACGCGCATGCGTTTCTTTTTCAAGCATTTTTGGTGAGGTGCCTGAAGAGACTAAAGCGTGAAAGCCTGAAATCGCACCGCATGCTATAGTGATGAAAAGAAAAGGAAAAATTGAACCTGCAAAAACCGTGCCTTTGCCATCAATGAAATTAGTAACGCTTGGCATTTGTAAATCAGGATTTACAATGATAACACTAATCGCCATGATAGCGATAACGCCTACTTTTAAGAAGGTGCTTAAGTAATCTCTTGGAGCAAGGAAAAACCACACCGGAAGCAAAGATGAGATGAAGCCGTAACCAATCACGATTAAAGCAAGAAGTTTTTTATCAAGCAAGAAATAATGATGAAGTGGATGCGCTGCATCAGCTATGCTGTGTCCATACCAAAGAGCGACGATAAGGAGGATAAAGCCGATGATACCAGTTTCTCCTATCCTACCCGGGCGGATAAAACGCATATAAATTCCCATAAATATCGCAATAGGAATAGTCGCTGCCACAACAAAAAGCCCCCAAGCTGATTCAGCAAGAGCATTAACCACAACCATAGCAAGAATGGCTACGATGATAAACATGATGAAAAGTATGCCAACCATAGCAATACCGCCGGTAACTTTACCCATTTCATCTTTGATCATCTCGCCAAGCGATCTTCCTTTGCGTCTCATTGAAAGGAAAAGCACAGTAAAGTCATGCACGGCTCCAGCTAAAACAACGCCAACTAAAAGCCAAATCATACTTGGCAAGTATCCCATTTGAGCGGCTAAAACAGGACCTACTAAAGGACCAGCTCCAGCAATAGCAGCAAAATGATGCCCAAATAAAATGATCTTATTTGTTGGCACATAGTTTTTGCCATCACCATTATATACCGCTGGTGTGGCACGATTATCATCAAGTTCAAACACCTTTTGTGCGATAAATAGGCTATAAAATCTATATCCTATCATATAAACGCACACAGCAGCAACAACGATCCAAATCGCACTAATGGTTTCACCTTGTTTGAGTGCAACCACACCAAAACACCAAGCCGCAATGACAGCGACTAAAATCCAAACTAAACTTGAGAGTGTTTTATTCACCTTAATTCCCCTCCATAAATTTATAAAATTCATCAGCAATTATAACATTACTTTTTTTAAAATACTCCATTTTTGATTAAATTTTATTCAAAACAAAATAAAAACTAAACAATAAGACTTATTGAAATCAAATAAAATCGGTATTGAATACAAGAGAAAATTTTAAACAAAATATTTATGAAAGATGAATTTAAGAATATTTTAAATTGTTCTTATCAAATGCCAAAATGAAAATTTATCTTTAGCATTTGATGAGTATAACAGCCATAGCAAAGCCACTATCATGACTAATGCTTAAACTTGTGCTTTGAATGTGAAATTTTTCTTTGATTCGGGTTGAAAATTCAAGTCTTGGAGCGTTTTTTGTGTCTTTGTAAATTTGCATATCAAAAAAACTACACTCTTTGCTTATACCAACCCCTAAAGCCTTGCTCGCAGCTTCTTTAGCAGCCCAAAATCCAGCTAAAGAAGCTGGATTTTTGATATATTCTTGCTCGTTCTTGCTTAAAAACTTATCCCAAAAAGCTTGTTTGTTAAATAGCCTTTCTATGCGTTTGATAGAGACTAGATCACAACCTATTCTCATCAAGAAACAACAAAATCTGTAAAATAGATATTTTTAATGAAGCCATCAGTTAAAACCTCATTGATTCTGCCTACAAGTTCATCTTTTAATCTTTCTTTGCCCTTTGTGGTGCTGACTTCTTCAAAGGTTTTTGAAGTCAGTGTTCGTATGATGATATCTCTTATGATAGCATTTTTCTTTTCAAGCTCGGGTTGCAAAAGCTCGGTATTTTGCTCAAGCTGAATAGTGCATTTAACATATCTTGCCCCACCATCACTGAGTAAATTTAAAGTAAAAGGCTGAAGCGGATACATAGGACCTATATTTGCAAAATCACTACTTCTTTGCGTAGGAGCGGCTGCGTTTTTACTTGCGGCTGAACCAGTTGTTGTGGCTGTGTTTGCGCTTGCTGTGGTGGCTACATTTGCACTTTCATCACTTGGAGCAGAAAACATTAAAAAAGCGATCGCACCGATAACCACAAGGAGTAAAACAAATAAAAAAATGACGATGATAAGAACTAAAGAACCGCCTTTTTTCTTTTTCTCTTCACCATTCGTTGCTTCTTCGTTTTCCATTAAATCTTTCCTTTAAGTAAAATATTGTAAAATTGTAGCAGAAAATCGTTTGTATTTCAAAGAAAATTTAAGAAAAAAGGATAAAAATGCTAAGCGTGATCTTTAGAGAGTATGATATAAGAGGGCTTTATGGCAAAGAGCTTAATGAAAAAAGTGTTAAAGTCATAGGCTTTTTACTAGGGCTTAAAATGCTTGAGAAAAAGTGTAAAAATGTCAGTGTTGGTTATGATGCAAGGTATAGTAATGAAGAGTTTTTTAGCTATCTTGTAAGTGGCTTAAACAAAGCTGGCATTAAAGTGTATAAACTTGGGCTTGTGCCTACTCCGCTTGGGTATTTTTCGCTTTATGAGGGCTTAAAATTTGATGCAAATATTATGATTACTGGCTCTCATAATCCAAAAGATTATAATGGTTTTAAGATCACTATAGGCAAAGAAAGCTTTTTTGGAGCTGAGTTAAAAGCCTTTGGCAAGGAAGTTGAGGCTCATTTAGATGAGGAAATTCCTACAAATGAAAGCTGTGAAGAGTATGATATATTGAGTTTATATATACATTTTATGAGCGAGCAATTTAAGCATTTAAAGGGCTTTGAATATAATTTTGCTATTGATTGTGCTAATGGAGCAAGTGGGGTTGTGATAGAGCCTTTGATGAAGGCTTTAAATTTAAAGCCAAAAGTGCTTTTTGCAGAGCCAAACGGACAGTTTCCAAACCACGCTCCTGATCCAACTGAAAAAGAAAATTTACAAGCCCTGCAAGAGCTTTTAAGAGAGGATCAAAGCCTAAATATAGGCTTTGCTTTTGATGGGGACGCTGATAGAATGGTGGCTTTGAGTAGAACACATATTTTTTGTGGGGATGAGCTTTGTTATTTGTTTGCTAAAAATATCCCAAATCCACGCGTTTTAGGCGAGGTAAAATGCTCAAAAAATCTCTTTGATGAGGTAGGAAAATTTGGTGAAATTTTCATGGGAAAAACAGGGCATTCAAATATCAAAAAAATGATGAAAGAGCAAAACATAGACTTAGCCGCTGAAGTAAGCGGACATATCTTTTTTAAACATAGATATTTTGGCTATGATGATGGAATTTATGCCTTTTTACGCACTCTTGAGCTTATCCACAAGGGTTTTGATTTAGAGGGTATGATCACTTCTTTGCCAAAGCTTTATACTAGTGATGAGCTTAAAATCGCAGTCAGTGAAGAGGAGAAATTTGCACTTGTGGAGGCTTTTAAAAAAGCAGTTGAAAAAGGTGAGCTTGAGGGCGTGAAAGGACTTTGTGAGATTGATGGAGCAAGGATTGATTTTGGCTATGGTTGGGCTTTGCTGCGTGCTTCAAATACCAGCCCTTACCTCATCACTCGCTTTGAAGCTACAAGTTTAGAACAGGCTAAGGACATTCAAAGTAAAGTTTTGGCATTATTTGAAAAAGTCAAAGCAAATTTAGCCTAAAAAAAGGAGATGAAATGATGAAAGTTGTAGCTTTAAGTATCTTAACTGCAAGTCTTGCTTTTGCAAACACTCAATGCGAACTTAAGCTTAAAGAGCTTAACAAAGAACTTGAATTTGCCAAACTTCACAAAAACGAAGCGCAGAGTAAAAAGCTTGAATTTGTAATCAAACAAATTCAAGAAGATTGCGCAAGCGATCCACTTTTTTATGATAAAAAGGCTCAAAATAAGCTTGAGAAAGAACAAAGACTAAAAGCGCTTGAAATTCAGCTTAAAGTACTTGAAAATAACAAATCTATGATGAGTAAAAATGAGTATAAAGCCCAAAAACAAAAACTCAAAGATGAAAAAGATGAGATAAAAAAAGCCTTTGAAGGACTTTAATCCAAACAAAGGCTCATTTTTAAGGAGTATTTCTATGAATAAATTGTGTTATATAAGTAAAAATTATAAAGCACTTAAGTTAATCATTCGTAATAAAAATACTAAAGCTTTTTTGTTTTTTGTCGATATTGCTTATACTTTATGAAATTTAAGGAAGGGAAGGAAAAAAGGATGCAAGTAGATTCGACCTTAACAACGACTTCAGGCGTTGCAACAAGTGCTAAAAAAGCAAGTGATACAAGCGCAAAAAATACGGAGTCTTTAAACACAAGTGAGCTAAGCAAAGACAATCTAGAAAAGCTCTCAAAGCTCGGAGGTAAAGGTATTACTCAGCTTTATATAGCTCAATTTCAGCAAGAAATGTTTAGCTCAAGTTTTGGAAATTTTAGCTCTCAAAGTGGAGTTTTAGGACTTTTAGGGAATTTTGGTAGCAGTGCGGATAATATCGCAAAAGCAGCTACAGCATTTTCAAATGTTGATTTTGCAGCTATTGGCTACACAGGCAAAAATCCTTTGTCGATGAATCAAAATGAGCTTAATGCTTTAATCGGTGAAAATGGCTTTTTTGGTGTGGAAAATACAGCAAATAGAATAGCTGATTTTGTCATACAAGGGGCTGGTAATGATCTTGAAAAGCTTCAAAAAGGCTTTGAAGGTATGAAGCAAGGCTTTAAACAAGCTGAAAAGATGTGGGGTTCAGCTCTTCCTCAGATCAGCCAAGATACTATTACTAAGGCAATTGAAAAAGTAAGCGCAAGGATAGAAGAGCTAGGCGGCAATGCTGTAGATATCAAAGCTTAAGAAATCCCCTTTTTAGGGGATTTAATAAACTTCAAAATTATTTTTCAAGCCATTCATATTTTTGCCAAATTTTTTGAGCTTCTTTGCTTTGTATGAATTTCACAAATTCAAGTGCTTTTTTATTTTTTAGCCCCTTGTTTGTAGGGATAATTTCTGATGATCTATAAATGACTGATTCTTCACTTAACTTCACAAATTCAGCTTTACCTTCTAAAACTTTTGCCCAATGAGACCAGATGATAAGAGCGTCTATGTTTTTATTATTATTCCAGCTTTCAAGAGCTTCTTTTGAATTTTTAGCATATAAAACTATATTTTTGCGTAGAGCGACTAAATTTTCTCTTTTGCCAGTTTTAAGTGCCATATCTTCGTAAAGTCCTACTTGTCCAGCTCCATCAACGACCATGATTTTAATATTTTTTTTGAGCAAATCTTCAAAGTTTTTAATCTTTTTAGGATTGTTAGGGCGCACTATAATGCCAGATGGGCGGATGTTAAGGACTTGTATATTTTTATATTCAAGCTCATCTGGCATGGCTTTAATAAAGCTATCCATCATAGAGGTATTGCCAGAAAAGATGAGATCAGCATCAGCTTTGGCTTTTTGTATCCAAGCTGGAGTTGGTCCTGCTGTGATATTTACTTTTTCTTTGTGTTTTTGTTCAAATTCTAAGGCAAGTTCCTTTAAAACTGGAGCAGGACCACCGGGACCATACACTAAAATTTCAGCATGAAGCATACATGCAAGCACAGCGCTAAGTGTTAGTATTTTTTTCATTTTTTTCCTTTATTGTTGATTTAAGGCGCTTATTATATTTAAGATAAGTAAATAAGACTTAAACAAACAATCATCTTAAGTCAAAAGTAAAAAATCTACTTTGAAAATTATTTTCCACTTGTCCGTAATGATATAAAGCAGGCTCATAGTTTTGCACCTCTTGATAGAGTAAGCCTAAAGCTACTCTTGCTTCTTGGTTGCTCTCATCTTCAAGCTTTGCAAGCTCTAAAAGCGCAATGGCAGCATTTGGGTTGTTTGAGCCAATGGCTGCAACTGCGGCTAGAAAATAAGTCGTTGAGTCTTTGTGATTAAAATCATTGATTAAGGTATCATACAAAGCATATGCTTCTGCATACAGCCCTGCATAAATATCCATATACGCTAAAATAGCGCTTAGCCCAGCTTCATCTTGCATGCCTAAGGCGAGTTCTTCTTTGATCTTTTCTCTTTCTTGATTAAGTAAGCCTGAAACTCGCATTAAGTTTATATAGTTTTCGCGGATGAGATTGGCTCCGCCAGCTAAAGCTTTATAATTGAGTTCTATATTTTTAAAGTGAAGTTGTGCATTTTGGGCGTATTCTTTGATATTAAGATTTGAATTTTGAGCGTTAAAAAGCAAGATATCAGCTAAAATATCATCTTTTGCAGCATTTTTAAGCCTTGCAAGCTGTGCGTCCATCTGATTATAAAGCCCATTGTTTTTAGCGATAATGCTTTTAAGCATAAAGCTTAGAGGGCTTGATTCGGTATTGTCATCTAAAAAAGGAAGCATTGCGGCATTATCATTGTTTGCAAAAAGTAAGATATTTTGATAAACATTTGCCTTAAATTCATCATCAACGCTAATATTTTCGTTGATTTCATTGACAAGTCTAATAGTGCTTTTTTGGCTTAAATTTCCAGTCAACACCGCAAAAGCTCCAGCTGCGTAGTTTTTTGGATCTAAATGATATGAACTTGAAAAATGCTTATATGCAAGATCATAGTTTTGAAGTTGAGCATAGCTTAAAGCAAGATTATAGTGTAAAATGCTGTGTTCTTGGTAGCTATTGAGTAAAGTTTTAAAATCATTATTTGCTTCTTTGAGTTTACTTTCAAAGACTTTTGAGATGATTTTAGCAAGCTTAACATTCACAGAAGAAAGCATTTGGCTTGCGTTTAAAAGCTCTATACCATCTTTTTTATCCTCTAAAAAATCCACAACATTGGCTTTATTGATATAATTTGCAGCTTGTTTGGTGTCAAAAACTTGATAAGGTGCAAAATAAAACAAAAAATCCGCCTGGGCTTTTTTATCTTGTAAAAAGTCCTTAGAAAAATTATCTTGAGCGATTTGTATATCAAAAAGTTCTTTTTTAAGCCTTACTTTTATTTTGTAAGTGTCAAGTGTGGTTTTTTCAGCACCTTGATAAAAAGCTCTTATCCTTGAGAGCATATCTTGATATTTGCCTGTTTTAAGATCGATCAAATTTAAAGCCGCTATGCTTTGGTTGCGTTCTTTGTCAATCTTTAAAGACCTTTCTAGTGCAGTTTTTGCTCTAGCATAATCTCCCATTCTTGCATAAATTAGTCCTTGAGAAAGGCTTGATTCGAAATTCCCTTGTTTTTGTAAATTTTCTAAAGCTTTGGCATCAAGTCCCATTTTTGCATAAATTTTTGCACTTAAATACCTCGCATTATCCACATAACTTTCATCATTTGTAAGCTGGAGCATTTGCAAGGCTTCTGGATAAAAGCCTTTATAGTAATTAATGAGGCTTAAATAATAATTAAAAAGCTTAGAATTGCCTTCATTTGGCAAATACACATAAGCAAGATCAAGATAATACTGGAATTTAGCTATATCATTAAGGTGCAAGGCACATACAGCAGCATTTATGGCTGAAACAGTTTGGTTTTCATTGCCCTCAATAGCTTTTTTAAAGCTTTCAAGCGCAAGAGCGTAATTATTTTGATTCATTTGAGAAACGCCAAGATTATAATTTGATAAAGCCTCGCTATAAAGGGCGATTTGTTCATAAACTTGTAAGGCTTGCTCTCTTTCACCTTGCAAGTATAAAGCATTTGCCTTTTGTATCATACTATCCATTTTACTCATATCAAATTGAAGGCTTTCATTATCAACACTAGCTTGAGGAGCTTGTGGCGTTGTGGGAATGATCACTCCGCTAGGTTCGCTTTTTTGGGAGGATAAAAAAGATAAAACGACAAGCAAGATAGCTACAACACCGAGTAAAACGGCTAGCATAAAGACAAATTTAGTATCTTCATACCATTTTTTCTCCCTTGGAGCTTCTTCAAAGCTTGAATCATCTTGTTTTTCACCCCCACTCCTTGAAAAACCAGAGCCATTTTCTTCACCACCGCTTCTTGAAAAGCCACCGCTTGTTTCTTCTTTTTCTTTAAGTATGACCTCTTCTTCAGCCATTTGTATCCTTTAAAGGTATTTTCTTAAAACATCAGGCACACTGATCTTGCCATCTTTTTCTTGATAATTTTCCATGATGGCGATTAAGGTTCGTCCTACTGCTAGGCTTGAGCCATTGAGCGTATGCACGAGTTCATTTTTGCCAACTTCATTTTTAAAGCGGATTTTTGCTCTTCTGGCTTGAAAGTCCTTGCAGTTTGAAACTGAGGAAATTTCTCTGTATTTATTTTGTCCGGGTAGCCATACTTCAAGATCGATAGTTTTTGCTGCACTAAAGCCAAGATCACCGGTGCAAAGAAGCATATGGCGGTGGGCTAAACCTAAGCTTTTAAGTAAATCACTCGCGCACTCAAGCATTTCATTAAACACCGCCTCGCTCTCACTAGGCTTAGTGATGCTTACTAGCTCCACTTTTTCAAACTGGTGTTGTCTTATCATGCCCCTTGTATCACGTCCTGCAGAGCCTGCTTCTTTACGAAAGCAAGCACTATAAGCTGTCATTTTGATAGGTAAATCCTCAGCCTTTAAAATTTCATCATTAAAAAGGTTTGTCAGTGCAATCTCGCTCGTTGAGATAAGATATAAATCCTCATCTTCTATCTTATACATATCATCTTTAAATTTAGGTAATTGTCCGGTGCCAAACATGGTATTTGCATTAGCTAAAAAGGGCACATTTACCAGCTCAAAGCCCCTTGAGCGGTTAAAATCTATCATATAATTTATCAAAGCCCTATTAAGCAAGGCAGCTTCATTTTTAAGCACGCAAAAACGGCTACCAGCCAGCTTTACTCCCCTTGTAAAATCAAGCCAATCAAGCTTTTCACCCAACTCAAAATGCTCTTTTGGCTCAAAGTCAAATTTTCTTGGCTCAAGCACCTTTTTAAGCTCGATATTTTCATTCTCATCTTTGCCTATAGCAACGCTTTCATCAGGGATATTTGGCACGCTAAAGGCTAGTTCTTCAAGGCTTGTTTCAAGCTCTTTTACCTTTTCATTTTGTGTGCTTATCTTAGCTTTGTTTTGGCTTAACTTTGCTTTTAATTCTTCTTTATTTTCAGTATTTGCAAGCTCTTTTGAGAATTTATTTTGAAAGGCTTGTAAATTTTCTAAGTCTTCTCTTTGTTTTTTAAGCTCTTTAAAAAGCTCTTTAAGCTCGCCTAAAACTTGCTTTGAAACACCTTTGTTTTCAAGCTTTAAAGCTATATTTTCAAAATCTTTTTCTAAAGTTTTTAAATCTAGCATTTTTTCTCCTAAAGTCCTATTTTAGCATAAATTGTTTGCATTTTTTCTTTGGCGATTTTACCTGCTTTTTTTGCTCCAAATTCTAAAATTTCCTTAAGTTTTTTTTCATCATTGATAAGTTTTTGAAATTTCTCTCTTGCTTCCTTGAAATACTCAAGCACAAGTTCATTTAAATACAGCTTAAAATGCCCATAGCCTTCGCCCCCTCGTTCATACCTTGCTTTAAGCTCATTTTGCCCAGCTTCATCTAAAAAAAGCTTAGCTAAGGCAAAGACATTGCAAGTTTGCCAGTCTTTTGGCTCTTCTAGGGAGGTGCTATCTGTAATGATAGCTGAAATTTGTTTCTTAAGGGTTTTTTCTTCAGCAAAAAGATCGATAGTATTTTTATAGCTTTTACTCATCTTAGCCCCATCAGTTCCGGGCACCACAGCTAAAACCTCATCAGTTAAGGCTTCAGGCAAGCTAAAAACCTCGCCAAATTCATTGTTAAATTTCAAGGCTATATCGCGTGTGATTTCAAGGTGTTGGACTTGATCTTTTCCTACTGGTACGAGTTTTGGTTCAAAAAGCAAAATATCAGCTGCCATTAAAACAGGATAAGAAAAAAGCCCATGACTTGCATTTAAGCCCTTTGCTATCTTGTCTTTAAAGCTATGAGCGCGTTCAAGTAGTCCCATAGGCGTAAATTGAGAAAGTATCCAGTAAAGCTCTAAAACCTCTTTAACATCACTTTGCAGCCAAAAAGTGCATTTGTTCTCATCTATACCAAGCGCAAGAAAAGCCGCAGCAGCCTTAAGTTTGTTTTCATAAAGCTTTGTGCCATCTTGCACGCTTGTCATTGCATGATAATCAGCGATGAAAATAAACATATCCTCCTTATCTTGAGCCTCAAGCATGGCTTTAATCGAGCCAAAATAATTTCCCAAATGCAAATTTCCACTTGGCTGAATTCCTGTTAAAATTCTCATTTATACCCTTTCATGATTTCTGTAACGATTTGTAAAACGCTTTTGTGTTCGGTGCAAATGATTAAATTTGCCTTGCTTTCGTACTCTGCTAGCCTTTCTTTGTAAAGTGCTCTTGCTTTTTTTTCATCTTTAAACAAGGGACGTTTTTCAAGGCTAGTTTTGCTTAAACGAGCTTTGATATAGTTAAAATGAGCTTTTAAATACACCACATATTGGTTATTATCCTCAAGTAAAGCCTTATGAAAGCCTCCACCTGTGGCGATGACATAGTTTTTGAAATTGTGTAATTCTTGTGCTAGGGCTTTTTCTTCATTTCTAAAAAAGTCCTCACCCTTAGTTTCAAAAAGTTCTTTAATCTTCGCTTGATTTTTTTGCTCTATAAAGGCGTCTGTATCTAAAAGTTTATAATTAAGCTTTTTAGCCAAAGCCTTAGCTATAGTGCTTTTGCCACAGCCCATAAAGCCGATTAAGATGATGTTATGCTTCATCTTTTTCGCCTTTTTTACGACTGGCTAGGATTAAAGGCACGCCGTCTAACTTAAAGCTTTTGCGGATTTGATTTTGCAAATAACGTTTATAACTAAAATGCAAGGCTTTTGGGCGGTTCATCACAAGGGCTATTTTTGGTGGGGCTAAGTCATACTGCACTGCATAATAAATTTTAACTAATTTTCCCTTATCATGCGGTAAGGGGTGAGCTTTTATCGCATTTTGTATAAGTTCGTTTAGCTTTGAAGTAGGGATTTTTTGAGTGAAGTTTTCAAAGACTTCTAGGATTTTATCAAGCAAAATCCCCACTCTTTTACCACTTTTGGCTGATATGCTAATAATTGGTGCAAAGGCAAGGAATTTAAAGCGATCAAGCTTAAGTTCTTTGATGACTTTATCATATTCATACTCGCTAATATCGATTTTATTAAGCACGATGATAACGCCTAGATAATGCTTACTAATAAGCCCAGCTATGCGTTCATCAAGTTCATTAAAGCCCTCGTTTAAATCAAGCACTAAAAGAGCAATTTGTGCTTGTTCTAGCATTTTTTCAGTTCTGTTTAAGGCAAAGCGTTCAAGTCCAGCGATTTTCCCTCTTTTTCTAATGCCTGCAGTATCTACAAATTCTATGATTTTACCCTTGTATTCTAAGCTTTCATTCACTGGATCGATGGTGGTTCCAGCCACTTCACTTACTACGCTTCGCTCGCTTTTAACTAAAGCATTTAAAAGGCTTGATTTACCGACATTTACGCGTCCTACTATACCAACTTTGATGTGATTTTCATCGATGTTTTTAAACTCAAATTCTCCTTCTTGATTTTGCTCAAAATGTTCTAAAAAATCCTCTAAATTTTCTTCCTCATCAGCTTGCAAAAAAGGCTCGTGAAGCAAGCTAGCAAGCCATTCATAAAGCTCATCAAAGCCTGTGCTGTGAGCTACAGAGATATTAAAAACTTCTTTGAGCCCAAAATTTACAAATTCCCAAGCTCTTTCTTCATCTTTTTTATTATCTACTTTATTAATCACCAAAGCCATAGGCTTATTTAGCTTTTTAAGCTTATAAAAAAAGGCTTTATCCTCATCATCAGGCAGCTTTTTACCATCAACTAAATACAAGATAATATCAGCATTTTGAGCTCTTTTTAGTGTATTTTTTTGCACAGCTTTGAAAAGCTCATTACTCTCATCAAGCCCACCACTATCGATAAGCAAGGCTTTTTTACCCAAAATTTCACACTCTGCCTTGTTTGTATCTCTTGTCGTGCCTGCTATATCACTAGTTATGGCTAGACGTTTTTTGATGATTTTATTAAAAAGGCTTGATTTACCAACATTTGGTTTGCCTACGAGTATGATTTTTTGCAATTTTTTTCCTAAGTTATATTTTTTATGATTATATAAAATTTGTCTTAAATTTAAGCTAGTTTTGGTTATAATTTTGCCTTTAATTTCATAATTTAAAGGCTAAAAATGTCAAATTTGCAAGAGTATTTTGAGCAAAATCAAAAACAAAAAAACCTAACAACTTATAGTCTAAAGGCATTTTGGCTCTTTTTGATCTCTTTTGGCTTGCTTGTGCCTTTATTTTTTACTGATGATATTTTGCAAGAAAGATTAAGTTCAGCTAAAAAAGTGCAAGAGGAGATAAGTGATTCTTGGAATGGACAAGAAGTTTTTGAGCTTACTCCATTGCTTTCATTGCATTCTGATAAAGCAGATGCTTTGGCAAAAACTTGCTGCAGCTCTGATGAAGATAAAGCAGATGTTTTGACAAAAACTTACAGCCCTGATGAACTTGAAGTCTTTGTAAATTTGCAAAGGCAGCAAAGAAGCAAAGGACTTTATAAAGCCTTTGTTGGCAATGCTTTTGTGGATGTAAATGCAAGTTTTATCCTAAGCAAAGACGAGTTTAAAGACTATCAAGCTCAAAGAGGCACGATACAATTAGATAACTCTATATCTTATTTTTCGATCGATTCTTTAAAAGCTAAAAATACAAAGCTAGAAATCAATGGCAAGTTAATAGATTTAAAAGACTTAAGAAACGATGGAGGTATAATAGGTTTTGATTTAAATTTACAAGATCAAAGCGATCTGCAAGATAAAAGTGTAGAGTTTAAAGTGCAAATGAGGTTTGAGTTTAAAACTGCAAACCAGCTAGACTTCTTCTTTGGTGGCGTAGAAAGACATATCATCATAAACTCAAACCACACTTCACCAAGCTTTGAAAAGTTTTTACCACAAAGTTATAGTATCGATAAAAATGGTTTTAATGCTAATTATGATCTTAAATCAAGCGGACAAGAGCGTGTAAGGATTGTCTTACATGATGATAGCATTAATGAATACCGCTTGATTGAAAGAAGTATAAAATACGCTTATTTTTTCATCGCTTTAACGCTTTTGACTTTGTTTTTATGCGAGCTAGTATCTAAAAAAGAAATTCTTTTGATCCAATACGCTTTAGTTGGGGCATCTTTGGTGATCTTTTATCTTACGCTTTTATCTTTTAGCGAGCATTTGGGCTTTTTGAGTGCGTATTGTATCTCAAGCTTATGTGTGATTTTACCAATCAGCCTTTATACTTTAAGCGTGCTAGGGCAAAGAAGCTTTGCCCTGCTTATGTGTGCGGTGCTTTTAATGCTTTATATTTGCTTGCTTTTAATGCTGTATCAAAGTGATTTTGCCTTGCTTATAGGAAGTATTATCGCTATGTTTGCTCTATATCTTGCGATGTATTTTACAAGGAATTTAAATAAAGCAAAAGAATGAAGCCTTTTTTCATAAGTCTAATATGTTTTAGCTTTCTTGCAGCCTTAGAAATGTCGCGAGGAATACCTGCGAAGGTAGAGCCACTGGATTATTTTCTAACAGATTGTATTTTAGTCATTTTTCTTTCTTTGCTCGTGCAAGCTTTTGTAAGCCTTGTTTTAAGGCTTAATCCCTTTTTTAATCTAAGAAAAACCCTCATTATCCTTGCTAAAGATGAGTTTGTAATCTTTTATGAATATGAAAGAAATGAAACTTTATATAAAATCAATCTTAATCAGCAAAAAGTCTTTAAATTCAAAGACGAAGTTTGGCAAGAAATACAGGAATTTCCAAAGGCTCTTCCTTTAAAAAACGCTCTTAAATTTATAGAGTATTTTAAAGACTTTGCCAAGCAAAATACCCAAAATTTGCTTTTAAATCACAGCCACAATATCTTTTATGCACGTTTTGCAAAGGCTTTTAAAGACTTTGATGAGTTACATTTTGATCCTTTTATCTTAAAGCTTAAACGCAAAGAATTTGCTAAAACCTTAGTGCGATTTTTTGTTTTTATGTTTATCACTTTTTTTGTAATCCCAGTTTTTATGCTATTTGTTCTTGATAATATATTTATTATCTTTTTTGCTATACTTGATTGATTTTATATCTCATAAAAGCTCTGTTTAAAAAATACTGCCAAATTTAAAGCAAAAATTTCACAAAGCTTAGTTATAATGAAACTTTTTTAAAAAAAAGGAAAAAAATGCTAAGAGTGATAAAACATAATTTAGGCGTGTATTTTATGGTGATAGCTTGCCTTGACTTTGCTTTAGTTGGAGCGTGCGCAAAAATCTTAAGCGAAGAACTGCCAAGCATAGAAATTATGTTTTTTCGCAATATTATAGGCGTTTTTTTTATGCTTTATATGATTAGCAAGCTTAAAATTCACAAAGAAGAGGGGCATTTTTGGCTTTTGGTGTTTCGTGGAGTTGTTGGCACGCTTTCTTTGTATCTGTTTTTTTATAATGTATCTCATATCTCTTTAGGTGGGGCGTTTGCCTTTCAAAAAACCTCGCCCATTTTCATCACACTTATCGCTTTTTTTGTCTTTAAAGAAAATATAGGCTTAAAGGGCGTTTTTGCCATACTTATCGCCTTTGTGGGCGTGTTGCTCGTATCTCAACCTTGGGCAAACACTGCTAATCATACTGGTTTTGATCTAAAAAATTCAAGTTTAGGCGTGCTTAGCGGGTTTTTTGCAGCCCTAGCACTGACTAGTGTAAGACAGCTTAGAAAATTTTATCCTACAGAAAAAATCGCCTTTTCTTTTATACTTATAGGCGCGATAATGCCTGCTATTTCTATGCTTGTAGGCGAATTTTACGCTCCAAAAGAGCTTGATTTTATCATCGCTCCTTTTGTGATGCCAAGCTTAAAAGCGTGGGTATTTATCATCATCATGGGCGTTTTAGGCACCATTTATCAAATTCATATCACCAAAGCGTATGGAGTGGCTAAAAAAGCTGGAATAGTGGCTGGAGTGAGTTATTTAGATGTTGTTTTTTCTTTAATCATAGGCTTATTTTTGGGTGATAATTTACCAAGTTTTATGGTTTTTATGGGTATAATAGGCATTATTTTTGGAGGACTTATTTTAGTAAAAAGGAAGTAAAATGCAAAAGATGATACTTATAGCTGGACCTTGTGCGATAGAGAGTAAAGAGCTTGTTTTTAGCGTGGCTGAAGCTTTAAAGGACTTGGCAAATGATGAAAAGATAGACTTTTATTTTAAATCAAGCTTTGATAAGGCAAATCGCACCAGCATAGAAAGCTTCAGAGGGGTAGGACTTGATGAAGGTTTGCGTATCTTAGAGGCTGTAAAAGCTGAATTTGGTATGAAAATCCTTACTGATATACATGAAAGCAGTCAAGCAAAACCTGTAGCTGAGGTAGTAGATGTGCTTCAAATTCCAGCCTTTTTATGCAGACAAACTGACTTGCTTGTCGCAGCAGCACAAACAA
This sequence comes from Campylobacter sp. MIT 12-8780, assembly GCF_006864535.1. Classification (NCBI taxonomy): domain Bacteria; kingdom Pseudomonadati; phylum Campylobacterota; class Epsilonproteobacteria; order Campylobacterales; family Campylobacteraceae; genus Campylobacter; species Campylobacter sp. MIT 12-8780. Next base: position 25,788 of record NZ_QHLL01000007.1, on the reverse strand, counting down.
GAGCAAAGGTAAATATCAAAAAAGGACAATTTTTAAGCCCAAATGACATTAGATACAGCGTAAAAAAAGTGCTTCAAACAAGAGGCGAAGTAAATGAAGGCTATGAAGCAGCCCTCAAAAATGGGGTTTTTGTAGCAGAGAGAGGCTCAAGTTTTGGTTATGGGAATTTAGTCGTGGATATGAGAAGTTTAGTTATCATGCGTGAGTTTGCTCCTGTGGTGTTTGATGCTACACATAGCGTGCAAATGCCCGGACTTGGCGGAGGAAAAAGCAGTGGAAAGAGCGAATTTATAGAGCCTCTAGCAAGAGCTGCTGCTGCAGTTGGTGTTGATGGCTTTTTCTTTGAAACGCATATCAATCCTTGTGAAGCTTTATGTGACGGGGATAATCAACTCACCCCAGCAAGATTAAAAGCTTGCGTTGAAATGCTTTTAAGGATAGATGAAATCATACATAAAAATTAAGGGAATTATCATGCATTACACTTTAATCACAGGAGCAAGCTCTGGTTTGGGTGAGGCTTTTGCTAAAGTTTTTGCCAAAGAAGGACACAATCTTATCTTAGTCGCCAGAAGAGAAGAAAGATTAGAGCGCCTAAAACAAGAGCTTAGTAAGACTTATGCGAATTTACAAATCATTACTTTAAAATGCGATTTAAGCAAAGAAAATGAAGTATTAAAGCTTTATGAAAATGTGCGTCAATACGACATTAGGCTTTGGATTAATAACGCTGGTTTTGGTGATTATTCAAGTGTAGCCAAGCAAGATTTAAGCAAAATTTCACAAATGATAGAGCTTAACATTAAAGCTTTGACCATACTTAGCACGCTTTATGTAAGAGATTATGAGCAAAAGGACGCTTGCCTTATCAATATAAGCTCAGCAGGCGGTTACACCATAGTGCCAAATGCTGTAAGTTATTGCGCGAGCAAATTTTATGTGAGTAGTTTTAGCGAAGGGCTGGCTTTAGAGCTAAAAGATAAGCCTTTAAAAGTCAAGGTTTTAGCTCCAGCAGCGACTAAGACTGAATTTGGGGCATTAGCAAGTGGGAACGCGGCTTATGATTATGACGCAAGCTTTGCTAAATACCATACAAGCGAGCAAATGGCTGAGTTTTTGTTACAACTTTACAAAAGCGATAAAATCGTAGGCTGGGTAGATAGAAAAAGCTTTGAGTTTCGTTTGCAAGAGCCTAGATTTGACTATGCTGGGCAGAGATGATTTTTCGTTTTTTTGCAAGGTTTAAATTCAGCAATTTTTAGTTTAAATTGTGTTAGAATTTGCGTTTATTTAGCTTAATTAAGGAGAATTATTAATGAAAATTTTAGAAGGAAAACTTGCCCTTAAAGGAAGTGAAAAAATCGCTATCATCAATGCAAGGTTTAATCATATCATCACTGATCGTTTGGTTGAGGGAGCAAAAGATGCTTTTTTAAGACATGGAGGCAAGGAAGAAAATCTTAGCCTCATACTTGTGCCCGGAGCCTTTGAAATCCCTTTCGTGCTTAAAATGGCGATTGAAAGTAAGAAATTTGACGCTATAGCTTGCGTTGGAGCAGTTATTCGTGGCTCAACGCCTCATTTTGACTATGTTTCAGCTGAAACGACTAAAGGTATAGCCAATGTAAGCTTGGCACACCAAGTGCCGGTAAGTTTTGGCGTGCTTACTACTGATACTATCGAGCAAGCTATCGAGCGAGCCGGATCAAAAGCTGGAAATAAAGGCTTTGAGGCGATGACAACTTTAATAGAAATTCTAAATCTCAAACAAAGCTTCAAGGGCTAAAATGGCGACGCGTCATCAAGCACGAAAAAGTGTGGTTTCGCTACTTTATGCAAGCGATTTAAGCGGAGAAAATCAAGCTTTTATCGATGAATTTTTAGAACAAAATAAAATTCGCAACGAGCAAAAAAGCTTTGCTCTGGCTTTATATGATGGTGTAAAAGTGAATTTAAATGCCTTAGATACGAATTTACAAGCCAATCTTAAAGAATTTGATCGCCTCAGTAAAGTAGAACTTGCGATACTTCGTTTAAGTGTGTATGAACTGCTTTTTAGTGATACAGATAAAGCTATCATCATTAATGAAGCCATAGAACTTGGCAAAGAACTTGGCAATGAAAACTCCTCAAAGCTCATTAATGCTGTGCTTGATACGATTATAAAGGCGAAAAAATGAAACTTTGCGTAGCGCTTGATGTGGCAAGTTTTAATGAGTGCATAAAATTAGCCAAAGAGCTACAAGGGCTTAATCTATGGCTGAAAGTGGGTATGAGAAGCTTTTATAGAGATGGCAAGGCTTTGCTTGAGGAGCTTAAAAAGCTTGATTTTAGGCTTTTTTTAGATTTAAAGCTTTATGATATACCAAATACTATGAGTGATGCTTGCAAAGAGCTTGCAAATTTAGGCGTTGATATGATAAATTTGCATGCAAGTGCTGGAAAAACAGCATTAAGTGAGTGTATGGATACTTTAAACGCCCTTCCTTCTCGCCCTTTAGTGTTAGGCGTATCAGCTCTTACAAGCTTTGATGAACAAAGCTTTAAGCAAATTTATAAGCAAGATATCAATCAAGCAGTTGTTAGCTTTTCAAGGCTTGCCTATGAAGCTGGACTTGATGGAATGGTGTGTTCGGCTTTTGAAAGTAAGATGATTAAAGAGCATACCAATGAAAAATTTCTTACCCTAACGCCGGGCATTCGTCCTTTTAAAGAAGCAAATGATGATCAAAAAAGAGTGGCTGATCTTGAATTTGCTAAAATTGCTCTAAGCGATTTTATAGTTGTTGGACGCCCTATTTATAAAGATAAAGAACCAAGAAGAGTATGTGAAAAAATTCTTGCTGTGATAAATCAAGCTTAAAAATGTAACCTTTGGTAAGTTTTTTACATAAATTTAACTCATTTTCATTTTCGCACTTCTTTTTAAGTAAGTTTATGAAATAATATTTTTAATTATCAAAATTTTGAAGGAGTGAAGATGAAGAAAATTCTATTTTTCTTGTTTGCCTTTGTGGGCTTTTTATGTGCAGCTGTAAATATCAATACAGCAAGCTTAGAAGAGTTAAAAGCTCTTAAGGGTATAGGTGAAACAAGGGCTAAAGCTATACTTGAATATAGGGCAGATCAAAACTTCACTTCTGTTGAAGAGCTGAAAAAAGTCAAAGGCATAGGCGATAAAGTTTTTGAGCAAATCAAAGATCAAATTTCAGTGCATTAAGCATTTATGAGAGCTATTTTAAAATAGCTCTTGCAGATTAAAAAAATATTTTAAGTGCTATTTGCTTCTTTTGTGATAAAAGATTGGTGTTTTCTAGCACAAGTTTCTTACCCTTTTTTGCTTTTTGTTTTATACTTTGCTACTTATTTTCACATACATTAAGAACTTTTAAAAGTAAAATCAGCTACAATTTCTTCCGCTTAAGTGCTTAATTTTAGCCTTATTTAAGCATAATTCAAGCAAAAACAGCACCTTTAAAACTTGCGGATTAGGTGCTAAAAAACAAAATACGGAAAAATGGTTTAAAACAAACACATAGTATATATTCTAAATTTTGCATTTTAAAAGGAAAAAAAATTGCATACTTTTGACATTATCGTTATCGGTGGAGGACATGCAGGCATTGAAGCAAGTGCGGCTGCTGCTAGAATGGGTAAAAAAACCCTACTTTTAACCACACTTATAGAACAAATCGGTGCAGCAAGTTGCAATCCAGCTGTTGGCGGACTTGCTAAAGGGCATTTAGTCAAAGAGCTTGACGCTATGGGTGGGCTTATGGGTGAGATCACTGATGAGGCTGGTATTCAGTTTCGCATTCTTAATGAAAGCAAGGGCGTAGCTGTAAGAGGCTCACGCGCTCAAATTGACATGGATCGTTATAAAATCATCGCTAGAAACAAGCTTTTTGCCTTAAAAAATTTACAAATTTCTCAAGAACAAGCCCTAGAAATTCTAAGCCAAAACGGCGAGATCAAAGGCATAAAGACAAATTTGCATAATGTATATTTTACTTCAAAACTCATCATCACTACAGGGACTTTTTTAAGTGGGCTTATCCATGTTGGCACGCAAAAAATAGAAGCTGGCAGGGTTGGAGAAATGCCTTCTTATAAGCTCTCTCACTCTTTAAAAGACTTAGGACTTACTCTTGGCAGGCTCAAAACAGGCACTTGTCCTAGGGTGGCAGCTTCAAGTATTGATTTTTCAAAGCTTGAAATTCAGCATGGCGATGAAAAACCAAAACCTTTTAGCTTTCGCACCAAAAACTTTGCTCCAAAGCAACTTCCTTGCTTTATAGCACGCACAAACGAGCAAACACATCATATCATACGCTCAAATTTTGATAAAGCACCGCTTTTTACAGGACAGATTGAGGGCGTGGGTCCTAGGTATTGTCCTTCTATTGAAGATAAGATCAACCGCTTTGCTGATAAAACAAGTCATCATCTTTTCATCGAGCCACAAACTAAAGAAGCTACAGAATACTATATCAACGGCTTTTCAACCTCCTTGCCTTATGAGGTGCAAGTAGCTATGCTTCAAAGCATACAAGGCTTTGAAAATGCTAAAATAACGCGTTTTGGTTATGCTATAGAATATGATTATGCTGAACCAACCCAGCTTAAACACAGCCTTGAAACAAAAAGCATAAAAGGACTTTACCTCGCAGGACAGATTAATGGCACTACAGGCTATGAAGAAGCTGCAGCACAAGGCTTTATGGCTGGCATTAATGCTGTTTTAGCCCTTGATGAAAAAGAAGCCTTTGTATTAAGGCGAGATGAGGGCTATATAGGTGTGATGATAGATGATTTAGTTATAAAAGGCACAAAAGAACCTTATAGAATGTTTACTTCAAGGGCTGAATACCGCTTGCTCTTACGCGAGGAAAATGCTATTGTTAGACTTTCTCATTATGGTTATAATTTTAAGCTTTTAAATGAGGCAGATTTTAACTTCACTCAAAATATCAAGTCAAATTTACACAAAGGTTTAAACTATCTACTAGAAAATGAATGGACGCCAAACACCCAAAACAACGAGTTTTTAGCCAGTATAAATGAAGAAAAGATAAGCTCCATCATCTCCTTGCAAAAGATAGTGGCTCGCTCTAGTTTTACTAAAGAAAAGCTTAAAAAACTTGCCCCAATTTTTGAACAAATGGATGAATATTCTTTAAATGAAATTTTAAGCGAGGCAAAGTATTATCATTATATCAGCATGCAAAAAGATCAAATTCAAAAGATGAAAAGCTTATATGAGCTTGAAATTCCAAGTGATTTTGATTTTAAGGGCATTAGTGGGCTAAGCAATGAAGTGGTTGAAAAGCTTGTCAAATTTGCTCCACCAACATTATTTGCCGCCTCACAGATCAGCGGTATCACTCCAGCAGCCATTGATATTTTGCAAATTTATCTTAAGATGAGAAGCAAAAAGGCTGAGAAATGATCCTTACAAAGCATTATGAGATACAAAGTTGTGATGATATAGAACTTGACATAAAAAGAGAAAATAAGCTTGAGTTTAAGGTGTATTTTGATGATGAAAAGCAGACAAAGGATATATTTATCTTTATCGCTGGGCTTGGTGAGGATAATGATGAAGAATATATCAAGCACTTAAGCGAGTTTTGGTTAAAGAATATAGCGTGGCTGTTTTAAGCGTGGATTATCATTGTATAGGCTCTCGCCCGCAAACTGGAGCGAAATTTTATTTTGACATGATCGATCGCTTAATCATTCAAAGTTCGTGCGAGGCTCTTAAGATAAAAGTGCCACAAGAACTTAGTCAAGATGAACTTACGCAAGCTGATATTAAAAGGGTGTTTAATGACTTAAGCGCACAAATGCAAATGCTTAAAGACGCAAAAGAACTTAAAGAAGACGCTAAGCTTTACATTCATGCAAGTTTAAATCCGCGCAAAAATGAGTATCAAAACTTTGGGCTTATGCAGGCTATGGATATTTGCAACGCTCTTTTGCATATAAAAGCTAATCCACCCTTTGAGCTTGCAAAAGAGGCAAAAACCATTGCTTTTGGATCATCTCATGGCGGCTATTTGGCACTTTTGTGTGCGAAAATCGCTCCATGGTTGATCGATGGCGTGATCGAAAATTCAGCTTATATTCAAATTCCTTTAAGGCTTTTTGGCTTTTTAAAAGAGCTTGATTATATCACGCAAGCTGAATTTTCTTTACATTCTTGGTATCAACATCTTGTTATTTCAGGATCAACCAAAACACATTTTACTTCAAATCAATACTCTAAAAATCACTTCAAAAACGCATACCATAGAATTCGCAATATCTTAGATGATGAGCATTTACACACCCAAGCTTTGCATAAAAAGCCCTTGATCGTGTCGTATCACTCAGCACAAGATTTTGATTTTATACCACCAAGTGTTAAAATAGAGCTTTTTGAAAAGCTTAGAAATTTGGGCTTTGAAGCAAAGTTAATGATGATTGAAAATGAAAGCGAAGTTGATGGTAAATTCATTAAAAATTTAAATCACGGCATGGGTATGTCTTTAAAAATACTCGCCCAAAAAGAGCTTGGCTTAATGCTTGCACAACTTCACGAAAAACCAAATTCAGCCAAAATAAAACAAGAAATTTCTTTTCAAAGTGATGAGATTATCTACACTTTTACACAAGAAAATAATGCTCTTAAACTCAGCATTCAACGCACTTGAGTAAAACTTTTATCAAAAAGCCTTATTTTTTATCTAAAGCTTTTAAGAAAAAGAAAAAATTTATTTAATTTTCGCTACACTTATAAGTATTGTAAATTTTTTAGATAACACAAAGAAAGGAAAAAACATGGCTACTTCAGAAAGTAGGCGAAGCTTTATAGGTTTGAGCTTTGGTGCTGTAGCTGCTGTGGGCGGGGCTTTTAGCCTTGTGGCGATGAAAAAGACTTGGGATCCCTTACCAAGCGTTCGTGCAGCTGGCTTTACGACGGTGGATCTTTCACCCATGCAAGAAGGGGAGTTAAGAACGATAGAATGGCGTAAAAAGCCTATCTTCATTCTCAAAAAAGATGCCAATATGGCAAAAGATAGCAAAAGAGATGTGATCGTAGATAATGCTGCTTATACCGTTGTGATAGGACTTTGCACGCATTTGGGCTGTATTCCAGCTTTTGCACCAAGTGAGGGCTTGTTTAAATGCGCCTGTCATGGTGGTGAGTTTGATGTAAGCGGTAAAAATGTCTTTGGACCACCGCCAAGACCACTTGACATACCTCCTTTTAAAATAGACGGGACTAAGCTTGTTTTAGGCGAAGAAGGTCCTGAATATCAAAAAATGATAGCGGAGGTGTAAGATGGCTCATATTAGAAAAGCTGAAGGTTTTGTTGATTGGCTTGATCAACGTTTGGCTGTAAAAAAATTAATGAATGTCTTAATGATAGAGTATTGGATACCAAAGCAAATAAATTTTTTATGGGCTATGGGCGTGATTTTAACCGTACTTTTTACTATACTCTTTGTAACGGGCTTACTTTTGGTGATGTATTATAAACCAGATACTGCTTTAGCCTTTGATAGCGTGAATAAAACCATTATGCAAGAGGTTGAATACGGCTGGCTTTGGCGTCATATGCATGGCGTTGCTGCTTCTGTGATCTTTTTAATCATCTATATACACATGCTTACAGGAATTTATTATGGTTCTTATAAAAGAGGCAGGGAGATGATTTGGCTAAGCGGTATGCTTTTATTTGTAGTATTTTCAGCTGAAGCCTTTAGTGGCTATATGCTTCCTTGGGGACAGATGAGTTACTGGGCAGCACAAGTTATCACTAATCTTTTTGGCGGTGTGCCTTTTATAGGTGATGCTTTGGTTGTTTGGATAAGAGGGGATTATGCAGTAAGTGATCCAACCTTAACTCGCTTTTTTATGCTTCATGTGTGCTTACTTCCTATCGTTATCATTATGATTATAGTGTTTCACTTTTATTCTTTAAGAATCCCACATGTTAATAATGAAATCGCAGAAGAACTTGACTTTGACATAGAAGCTGAAAAATACAAAAATGGCGACACAAAAGGCTCAAAAGTCATTCCTTTTTGGCCTGCTTTTTTAAGTAAGGACTTTATGTACATAAGCTTATTTATGATTTTCTTTTTCTATCTTGTAAGCTTTAAATTCGGCTTTGCGATGGATCCAATCAACTTTGATCCAGCTGATTCTTTAAAAACACCAGCTCATATTTATCCAGAATGGTATTTTTTATGGAGTTATGAGGTTTTAAGAGGCTTTTTCTTTGATATCAATCTTGGCTTTGCAACAATCTCAGCCTTTGATATAGGTTTAGCTGCCTTTGGTATCGCTCAAATCATTTTCTTCCTCTTACCTTGGCTTGATCGAAGTGAGGTTGTAAAACCAGCCCATGCAAGAGGTAAATTCTTTATATGGTTTTGGGTGCTTTTACTTGATCTTATCGTTTTAACTGTGTATGGCAAACTGCCTCCAACAGGCGTAAATGCTTGGGTTGGCTTTGTTGCTTCTATAGTATTTTTACTCTTGCTTTTAGTGATCTTACCACTTATCACAAAAGCGGAGCAAAAAGAATTTGAACAAGGTGGTGTAAAATGAGAGAATTTAAAATCTTTTTAGTTGTAGCGTGTTTTACAGCCCTTGTGTATTGGGGAGTTGAGCCTTACGCACACTCTGTTTTAAAACCTCACACAACGCCGGCAAATTTTAACTTCGAGCAAGAAGATATCAGCTTTGCCGAGCTTGTTTTAGCTCAAAAAGAAGCAGACTTAAAAAATGCTCAAAATGAACTTGAAAAAGCAAAGAAAGACTTGAGCTTAAACCTTTCTTTTGAAGAACTTCAAGCCAAGCTTGTTCTTGATGAAAATGAAAGCTCACTTCTTACGCTTAAAGCAGCTTATGATAAGCAAAACTCAGCTCAAAACGCTGCAGATAAAGCAAAGTTAAGCTTAGAACAAAATAAAGCCTTGTGGGGCGAAGTTGCAAAGATAGACTTTGCAAAAGGTGATTCAAGCAAAGGTGCGGAAATATTTATGTCAAACTGTATCGCATGTCATGGGCTTAAAACAGCTGGGATTGAAGGAGCGATTACAGACTCAGCTTTAGGTGTAATCCCACCTGATCTAAGCTCAGCTGGAGTTATTTATGATGAGAAGTTTTTAGCTGCTTTGATCTTAAATCCAGCTCTTGCTTTAAAAGTAGATCATAAATTCCCAGATGGCACTTTCCTCATGACAGCATATAATGCTGAAACTACAGGAGAACAAGCAGAGGTAATAAACGCGAATATCGCTGATTTGATCGCTTATCTTAAAGATACAGCCAAACAATACCAAACTGAATTTGAAGCTAAAGCAAGCGAAGAAATCAACGCAAAATACGCCAAGCTTGAAGACTTAACAGAAGGCGAGAAAACCGCTTTAATCGCTAAAGAACTTAGCTTTGCCAAAGATAAAAATATGTTTATAGAAAGTTGTGGAAGATGCCATGATATGCGTTATGATAGCTTTGCTAGCCCGTCAAAAAAAGAGGACTTAAAAGGCTATTTAGGTTCTATCCCACCTGATCTTTCTATGATGATACGATCAAGAGGTGATGAGTATTTACATAATTTCATCAACAATACCCAAAAACTTCTTCCGGGCACTGCTATGCCAAGAGTTGGACTAAATGAAGCTACGCAAACTCAAGTTGTTTCTTACCTTGAAAAAGTAGGCGATAGCAAGAAAGAAGAGCGAGAAAGCTTAGGAATTTACATTATGATTTTCTTTGCGATCTTAAGTGTCTTTGCTGTGCTTTGGAAACGCAAAGTGTGGGAAAATCTACACTAAATCCACTTCAAGCCACTTTTTAGTGGCTTGAAAAAACTATACCAAAGATAAAATTTTTAGATTTTGGGAGATAAGATGAATATCACAATTCTTGTTTGCTACCATAAAGTTGCCCCACTCATAGCTAGTAGTATTTTACAACCTATTTTTGTAGGAGCTAAAATTGCAAAACCTCAAGTTTTGAATGATTTTAAACAAAGCTGCGAAAAACAAAATGTGAAATTTTTAAGAGATGATGATATTTTAGATTCTCATGGGGGGGGGGGCTTACATTCTAAAGAGCAAGAGCTTTCGGATCTAAAAAATTTTCCTCAAGAAATTTCGAGCTTTAATCCAAACTTTTGTGAACTTACTGCAATTTATTGGGCTTACAAAAACCTAGAAGCCGATTATTATGGATTGTTTCATTATAGACGATTTTTTTGCTTTTCTGCTTTTGAAGCCTTTAAATATAGACTTTTGCAATGTTTTTCTTCAGGCTCTATTTTTTATCCTCATAATTTAAATTCAAAAATTTTAAAAAAATTCAAACTTGATGATGAAAATTTATATAAAATCATTCCACAATACGATATTATAAAACTCAATCCTTGGTGGAAAGATAATTACGATTATAAACATTTAAATTTAATGAATGAACTTGATCTATGTATTCAAATTATACAAGAAAAATATCCTCAAATGCAAAAGGCTTTAGATAAAGTCGTTTTTAGCGGTAAGTATCCTACTTCTATGGCAAATATGATGATCATGAAAAAAACTTTATATTTTGAGTATTGCGAATGGCTTTTTGACGTCCTCTTCACACTTGCTCCTAAAGTGCCAATTCAAAGTTATGATACCTATACAGCAAGAATATTTGGCTTTTTTTCAGAATGGATGTTTAGCGTTTGGCTCGAATACAAACAAGAAAATACGAAACTTAAGATTAAAGATTGTCCGCTCATTTTTTTACAAGCTCCAAGGAAAAAACCTTATTTTGGCTGGCAAATTGAAAATGATATAAAAAGATTTTATTTTCTTAAAATAAGGATTATAAAACGAAAAATTAAAAGTAAGTCTTTATAAAATACGAAAAATAATCATCAAAGCAGGCTTGATTAGTCAAAATAATAGTTAATATAAAGCTTATTTTTGTGGTGTAAATAATAATTAAAATTTCTTTTTTTACTATCCTATCTCTTCTTTATTTTTTTAGTGATAGACGAGCTATTAAATTTCTGCTCGATTTTTACTTTATTTTAATTCTTCTTTATTTATTTTAGTTTATAATTTCATCACAACAACACAAAAAGGAAAATTTATGCGTATCAAAATGCCTCATATCCCCTATATAGCCAATAAAATCATCTTAGATATCTCAAATTCGAGCTTTGTCGAGCTTAAAGACAATATCGACAAACTCAATCATAACGCAAAAGCACTTTTAGAGGCTGATTTATTGCAAGAAAAAAAGCTTGATGAACGCGTAAAAGAGCTTTTAGAAGAACAAGAAGAAGAAATGGAATTTATGCAAGTTGATCGAAAAAATATGTTTTGGCTTGTCAAAAAAAAGCTTGCAGGCGAATTTGGTGTGATTTTAAACAATGAAGATAGGCATAATAACCTTGCTCATCTTATCTTGCAAGATTTTATAGAAAATGATTTTATTAATTTTAGCGTTTCTGAAAATCGCGTAAAAAATCTTATCTTTTCAAGCATAGAAAATTATTTGAAAAATTATGAGAGCATAGAAGATGAAGTGAGTGAAAAAATCAGCCATTATAAAAGAAAACTTATACCGGGTTCTGAAGAATATGAGCTCGTCTTTGATAAACTCTACCAAGAAGAGCTTAAAAAAAAGGGTATGCTATGAAAGCTTATATTTACCTTGAAAATGATATTTTTTTAACAGCAAAAGCCTTTGGAGCTGGTGGGACTTTTTTTGGTGAGCTCGTATTTAATACTTCTTTGACAGGCTATCAAGAAATTATTTCTGATCCAAGCTATGCAGGGCAATTTATCGTTTTTTCTATGCCAGAAATTGGCATAGTTGGCACTAATGATGATGATAATGAAAGCAAAGAAGTTTTTGCAAGTGGGATTATCATTCGTGAACTTAATGAAAGCTTTTCAAATTTTAGAGCCAAAGAAAGTTTAAGCATCTATCTTAAAAAACATGGCAAAATAGGCATTTGTGAACTAGATACTCGCTCTTTGGTGAAGCTTATACGAGATGAGGGAAACTTAAGGGCTATCATCTCAACTGAGCTTTCAAACAAAGAGGAGCTTAAAGCTAAACTTGAGCAAAGTGCTCGTATAGAAGAACAAAACTTAGTTGCTCTAGTAAGCACCAAAAAAGCTTATACACATAAGCAAGGAGCTTGGAATGCACACACCCAAAGCTATGAACTGCCTCAAAAAGCTGGTAAAAAAGTAGCTGTGATTGACTATGGTGTGAAAAAAAATATACTTAATGAGCTTGTCAGTGCTGGTTTAGAGGTTAAAGTCTTTCCTTATAATGTCAAGGCAGAAGAACTTATCTCACTTTTTGAAAAAAAAGAAATCAATGGGGTATTTTTAAGCAATGGACCAGGTGAGCCTAAAATCTTAAAACAAGAAATAGAGCAGATCAAAAAGCTAGCTGAAGCCAAGGTGCCTATGTTAGGAATTTGTCTAGGACACCAGCTTTTAAGCAATGCCTTTGGCTATGAAACTTATAAGATGAAATTTGGACAACACGGAGCAAACCATCCTGTGCTTAATTTACAAGATAAAAAGGTTGAAATCACCGCACAAAATCATAACTACAATGTCCCAGAAGAACTTTGTCAAGTGGCTATCATCACTCACCGCAATCTTTTTGGAGACAATGTAGAAGGCGTAAGATATAAAGAATTTCCTATTATCTCAGTCCAGCACCACCCAGAAAGTTCAAGCGGACCGCACGAGAGCAAATATATCTTTGAAGAATTTGTGAATTTGATGTGAGTGTGGATTTTCTCGCTCTTATTAGCGTAGCTTTGCTTTCAAGCTTTACGCATTGTTATGCTATGTGTTCGGGATTAAATCTTGCTTTTTTAAGGCTGAATGCAAAAGAAAAATCCCCATTGCTACTTTCTTTAACCTATCATAGTTTTAGAATACTTGCTTATATCTTTTTAGGGCTTGTGTTTTCAAGCTTTGGTAATGTGATAAGTCATTTTTCTCAAAGCCTACTTTTTTTTATGCTCGGTGTTTTTATGGTGCTTCTTGGCTTGGCTATGTTTGTGCGTGGGAATTTTCTTGCCTTTTTTGAACGCAATTTTATCTTTCATTTTTTGCGAGAAAAAATGTTAAAAAAATTCCATTTTAAAGGCTATAAAAATGCTATGTTTTTGGGCTTTTTAAATGGTTTTGTGCCATGTGGCTTGGTGTATTTTTACCTTGCTTTAAGTATGAGTCAGAAAAATCTTTTTTATTCGGCTCTTATTATGTTTGTTTTTGGGCTTTGCACCCTGCCTGCTTTGCTATTTTTAAACTTTTTTTCTCGCTTTTTAAATGAAAAACTAGGCAAAATTTATCTTTATCTTACTTATGGCATTATCATTGTTTACGGGGTATATTATCTTTATCTTGCTTTGAAATTTTCTCGTTAGTAAATAAAATTTTTACAAAAATTTATAAAATATTTCATTTTTACTCAAAATAATGAATTTAATTTGCAAAAAATATATATAAAAATTTAAGATAAATACTTATTTTAAGATACTTTGTTATATAAAATTAAGATAAATTATTAAAATTAATTAAAAACTTTCAAAAGATAATCATTGATTAACAAAAGTTAAGAAAAAATATATATTTTTTATTCTATAATACCATATCATTTCAAATTTTTAAGGAGTAACAATGCACCCGAGTAATGCATTAAACTATGATTATACGGTTGCAAGATACTTTATGTTCTCTACCATTTTGTTTGGTATAGTGGGTATGGCAATAGGCACGCTCATAGCCTTTCAAATGGCATATCCGGACTTAAATTATCTTGCAGGCGAATACGGCACCTTTTCAAGGCTTCGTCCTCTTCATACCTCAGGAGTTATCTTTGGCTTTATGCTTTCTGGAATTTGGGCAACCTGGTATTATATAGGGCAAAGGGTTCTTAAGGTAAGTATGGCTGAGTCAAAATTCTTAATGGTTGTTGGTAAGCTTCATTTTTGGCTTTATATGCTTTTAATGGTTATTGCTGTAATTACACTTTTTGCTGGAGTTTCTACTTCTAAAGAATACGCTGAACTTGAATGGCCCCTTGATATACTTGTGGTTTTAGTTTGGGTGCTTTGGGGAGTAAGCATTTTTGGACTTATTGGAATTCGCCGTGAAAAAACGCTTTATATTTCACTTTGGTATTATATAGCGACTTTTTTAGGTATTGCTATGCTTTATCTTTTCAACAATATGGCTGTTCCTACCTACTTTGTAACCGGACTTGGTAATTGGTGGCATTCTATTTCTATGTATGCTGGCACAAATGATGCTTTGGTGCAGTGGTGGTATGGGCATAATGCCGTGGCTTTTGTTTTTACCGTTGGGATTATCGCTCAAATTTATTATTTCTTGCCAAAAGAAAGCGGACAGCCTATTTTTTCTTATAAGCTTTCTTTGTTTTCATTTTGGGGCTTGATGTTTGTGTATTTGTGGGCTGGGGGACACCATCTTATCTACTCAACTGTGCCTGATTGGATGCAAACTATGGGTTCTGTTTTTTCTGTAGTGCTTATTTTGCCTAGCTGGGGTTCAGCTATTAACATACTTCTTACTATGAAGGGTGAGTGGGAGCAATTAAGAGAAAGTCCTTTGATTAAATTTATGATTTTAGCTTCAACTTTTTATATGTTCTCTACGCTTGAAGGTCCTATACTTTCAATCAAATCCGTAAATGCTCTAGCGCACTTTACAGACTGGATACCAGGACATGTGCATGATGGCACACTTGGCTGGGTTGGATTTATGACTATGGCAGCACTTTATCATATGACTCCACGCGTGTTTAAAAGGGAGCTTTATAGCAAATCTTTAATGGAAATGCAGTTTTGGATACAAACAACTGGTATAGTGCTTTATTTTGCTTCTATGTGGATAGCAGGTATCACTCAAGGTATGATGTGGAGAGCTGCTGATGAATACGGCAACTTACTTTATACTTTCATCGATACGGTTGATGCGATTATCCCTTATTATTGGATTAGAGCGGTTGGTGGTTTGCTTTATTTGGTAGGCTTTTTCATGTTTACTTACAATATCTACAAATCAATCGTCGCAGGAAAAACCCTTGAAAAAGAACCTGCCAATGCTTCGCCTATGGCAGCTTAAGGAGAGAAAATGTTTAGTTTCTTAGAAAAAAATCCATTCTTTTTTGCAGTAGCGGTTTTTGTAGTTATTGCTTATGCTGGGGTGATCGAGGTTTTACCGGACTTTGCAAACAACGCACGTCCGCTTGATAGCAAAAAACCTTATAGTGTTTTACAACTTGCTGGAAGACAAGTGTATATCAACGAAAGCTGTAATGCTTGCCATTCACAACTTATCCGTCCATTTAAAAGCGAAACAGATCGCTATGGTATGTATTCAGTGAGTGGCGAATTTGCTTATGATAGACCATTTTTGTGGGGTTCAAAAAGAACAGGACCTGATTTAGCTAGAGTGGGCGATTATAGAACTGCTGATTGGCATGAAAATCATATGTTTGAGCCAACTTCAGTTGTGCCAACTTCTATAATGCCAGCATACAAACATATGTTTAAAAAGACAGCTGATATAGAAACAGCCTATGCTTCAGCTTTGACAAGTAAAAAAGTCTTTAATGTGCCTTATGATAAAGAAGGACAAACTAAACTTGGAACTTATGAAGAAGCACAAGCTGAAGTAAAAGCTGAAGCTGCAGCTATAGTCGAGCAAATGAAAGATCCTGAAGTAAAAGCTGCCTTTGAACGAGGCGAGATTAAAGAAATAGTTGCTCTAATAGCTTATCTTAACAGCTTAAAGTAGTTTGGTATGCAAGGCATTAGTGAGTTTTTAAGCTCTATTACCTACGAACAATGGGAAGCTTTTCAAGGCTATGGCTTCTTCTTTTTGGTTGTTTTTATGGTGGTTGTTTTATATGCGTATTGGATTCATCTTTATAGGGTAGAAAAAAAAGGCGAAAGAAATTACGAAAAATACGCCGATTTAGCCCTTAAAGATGGATTAGATGACGCTGTTGTTGAAGAAAAAAGGAGTGCGTAATGCAATGGTTAAATTTAGAAGATAATGTAAATTTGTTATCGCTTATCGGTGCGATACTCATTATCGCCATTACTTTTATAGTAGTGGGTAGAATGTTTGCTCATATGAAGACTCAAAAAGGTGAAGTTGAGCTTATGGAGCATAATTGGGATGGTATAGGTGAGCAAAAAAACAATGCTCCTTTTGGCTGGATGCTTATTTTTTTCCTAACTATAGTCTGGACGATTTGGTATTTTTTATGGGGATACCCTCTTGGATCATATTCAAGGATAGGTGAGTATAATGCTGAAGTGCAAGCTCACAATGCCAAATTTAGTGAAAAATTTCAAAATCTTAGTCAAGATGAAAAAATCGCTATGGGACAAAATCTTTTCCTAGTGCAATGCTCACAATGCCACGGCATTACCGCTGATGGTATCAATGGCAAGGCGGCAAATTTAAATGTTTGGGGTAGCGAAGAAGCTTTAGCAGAAGTGATTGAAAAAGGCTCAAAGGGTATGAATTATCCTTTAGGCGAAATGACACCAGCTGAGGGTTTAGGCATAGCTAAGGAGGATATCCCTGCTATTGCTGCTTATGTAGCTAAAGAAATTTCAGCGATTAAGACAACTAAAAATGAAAATTTAGTTGCTAAAGGCAAAGAGCTTTACGAAGCAACTTGTGTAGCTTGTCATCAATTAGACGGCACAGGCAAGATAGACGGCGAAGTAATGGCTGCTAATCTTACACAATATGGCTCAAGTGCTTTTGTGGTTGAGGTTTTAAGCAAAGGTAAAGCCGGTGCTATAGGCACTATGCCAAGCTTTAATACAAATATCTTAAATGATATTCAAAAAGAAGCTGTTGGCGAGTATATCATTTCACTTTCAAGGGGTAGATAATGGAAAACACAAATCGTTGCGTATTTTCGCTTTCTGGTGTTACTGGAATGCTCATCGCCACCATATTATTGATATCTATTTTAGTGGGTTTAACTATCTGGGGCATTAAAGCTCAGCAAAGCGTTATGCAGGCTCCTTATAGCTTAGAAAAGGCAAGTGAAGTAAAGCAATTTGGCTCTAAAGAAAGCGAACATATGCTCATAAAGGATACAAAATGACTAAAGCGTTAGAATACCTTATTGTGATTGGTTTAGTTGTTTCAGCTGTTGTTACTGCTTGGGCAGTTTTAAGCACAAATCATCTTAATATCGGCTAATGAGATATTTGGTAAGAGGCGGTTTTTTAGCCGCCTTTCTTTTTATCACTTCAGCCTTTTCACTTGAAAATGTCGTTTTTAACGAAAATAATATTTTAAACGAGCAAGTCACAAACAAGATTAATGCTATAGGTAAAGAGCTTTATGACAAAACAAATATCTTTGTCGCTCTTGCAGTAGGTGATACAAGTGATATTAAAAGTCTTGAAACTAAGGCAAATGAACTTCCAGCACCATTTGTGCTTCTTATGCTTTCTAAAAGCGAACACAAAGTCGATATTATCGCTAGCAAAGAAAGTTTAAGCTTTTTTGATAAAGAAGCTGTTTTAAGTCCGTATTCAGGCACTGGCTCTATCCTGCCTATACTCACTTCAAACAAAGGTAAAGATATTTATAATGCAGCCTTGCTAAATGGCTACGCAGACATAAGCGATCAAATCGCAAGTTATTTTCATCTCAAACTTGAAAATTCGATAGGAAATGCCAATAAAGATACTTTAAATATACTAAGAATTGGAATTTATGGTTTTATTTGCTTTGCACTTTTATTTTATTTTCAAAGAAAAATAACACGCAAACGAAGGAAATATAATGCCTGATATAAAATCAAACGCACAAACAAAGAAAAAAACATTTTGGCCCTACGGCATACTTCTTTCAATCCTTGCTATTATCCTTGCTTGTGTGGCGACGATCATTTTTTCGCTTGATTATCCAGTGTATGAAGATGATAGCTTTATGCAAAAATACCAAAGCGTTGATAGAAATATCAACGATATCAAGCAAAAACAAACTCGTTTTGAAGAAGATTATCGCTTGAGTTTAAATTTAAAGCCCAAATTTGATAAAAAAAAGCGAGAGTTTTATGAGCTTGAAAGCTCGGCTACTGAACTTGAAATTTTACTTCACGAGATAAGTGAGGATAGAAGCGCTCATAACATAAGCTTTGAAGCCTTACTTACTCGACCGCACACGAACAAACAAGATACAAAGCTTGAAATTTTGTCTTTTAGTTTGACAAATAAGCTCAAAAAAAGTTTTAACACCTATAGCTTAAAAATAGCCTTACCAAACTTAGAAAAAGGTAGATGGCAACTCAAACTTAAAGCTCAAAAAAACGACATGCAAGTTGCTTTTTATACTTATAATCTAGTGATACAATGAAGCTTTTTGTTTTTGCAAGTTCAAGAAAAATTAGAGCTTATTATGAGAATTTAAGCACGCAAAATGCCTTGCTTGATGAGGCTATAAGCGTGCAGGATTTTTTAGATAAAATACTTTTAAGTCCTTATAGAAAAGCAAGTGATTATGAGCGCTTGCTTTTAATGCAAAAGGCTTGCTTACAAACTAAAAACAGCCAAAAACTTCATATCAATGAAAATTTTTTCGCCTTTTTAAAAAATCACGAATATTTATTTTCTTTTTTCAAAGAACTCAGCCTTGAAAAAAAGAGCATTTTAGACCTTCAAAATAACGATTATTACGCACAATACAACGAACATTTAGAAATTTTAGATGAAATCCTTAAAAACTATCTTTCAAATTTAAAACAAAACGAGCTTTATGATGAAATTTCTTTAAGTTTTGATTATAAACTTAATACGCATTTTTTAAGCTCTTTTGATGAGATAGTTTTTGACTTGCAGGGCTTTTTAAGTGCCTTTGAAAGAGATATTTTAAAGCAAATCAGCGCGATTACAAAGCTTGTTTTACACTTTGATACCAGCGTGTTTAATCAAGACTTTTTAAATGAACTATTAATGAAGCTTGAATGCTCTCATATCAGTCTTAAACTTCATCATCATTATGAACTTGCACTTCATGAAAAAAGCATACAAAAAGAAGAAGCTTTTTTTGACAAAAGCCCTAAGGTTGAGCTTAGAAACTTTGAACTTGCAAGCTTGCAAACTGCTTTTGTGTATGATAAAATTTCAAGTTTTTTAAGAGCTGGATTAAAAGCAAAAGAAATCGTTGTTATTACACCCGATGAAAGTTTTTGTGAGCTTTTAAAAGCTTATGATAAGCTTAATATGCTTAATTTTGCTAAAGGCAATTCTCTTACTCAAAGCTTTTTTTACCAAAAACTCAAAGCCTTGTATGATGCGGCAAATGAAGAAGGTTTTGTATATAATGAAAACTTGCTGTATTTTGAAGATGAAAATACTAAATTTGATTTACATAATAGCCTTTTAAAATACCTTCAAATAGAGTGTTTTAAAGAGTTTAAACAGCAGTTTGAAAAAGAAAGTGTTTGGCAGTATTTCTATGATTTGATCCAGCATTTTTTAAAAGAAGAAAATGAAGAGCTTCAAAGCCTTATCAAGCAAGAACTTCTCTTTTTAAAGCAACTTCAAAAAGATCACAAGCTTACGCTTAAAGAGCTTTTTGAGCTTTTTTTTATGAAAATCAGCTCACTTAGTCTTAGTAGTGTTGGCGGTGGTGAAGTGACTGTTATGGGGCTTTTAGAAAGTAGGGGGCTTGAATTTAAAGGCGTGATTATCGTGGATTTTAATGATGATTTGATCCCAAAAAGAAGCGTGAATGAACTCTTTTTAAATAACGAAGTAAGAGCAAGAGCTGGGCTCATTTCGTATGAAAGAAGAGAGAATTTACAAAGATTTTATTATGAAAGATTGATTAAAAATGCTGAAAAAGTTGCTATAAGTTATGTTGAAAATGAAGAAAAAATTCCATCTCGCTTGCTTGATGAGCTTGATATAAAGCAAATTTTAGACACGACTTATTCAAATAAAGCTTATATTAAGGCATTAAGTTTTGATTATGAGCCTGCAAAGATTGATCTTGCGCCTATTAAAGCTCCTGTTTTAGAGCATAATATCTTTGAGCATTCCTTATCTTTTACTCGCTTAAAAACTTTTTTAGAGCAAAAAAGGACTTATTATTATAAATATATCCTAAAACTCAAAGAAGCAAGGGCTTTAAGCCTAGCAAGCAACGCTCTTGAAAAAGGCACGCTTATACACGAGCTTTTAGAGCAGTATTATGAGGCTCACGCAAAGCATTTTGACTACGAACAATTCACGCACTTACTTGATGAAAAGGCAAATTATATCTCAAGACTTGATAAAGAACTTCTAAAAATTCAATTCAAACACTTTGCAAAAAGTGAAAATGAGCATTTCAAACAAGGTTTTTGTATCATGGAGCTAGAAAAAGATATAAGATCAAACTATGAATTTAAAGGGCTTAGCATTGATATAAATGGCAAGATTGATCGTATCGATGAAAGCAAAGATATGATTCTTATCATTGATTATAAAAGTGGAAAAGTTCCTGATCATTCTTATCAACTCGCCTTTTATCAAGCTCTTTTTAAGGCTGTGTATAAAAAAGAAGCAAAAGCTGTGTATTATGATTTGGGCGAAACTATGAGTTTTTCTGAGGGTAAAAAAACAAAAAGCCTTGAAGAGCTTGAAAATGAGCTTTTGAGCTTAAGCAAACTTACCCAGCCCATAAGTTTTGAAAATGAAAAAACAAATTTTTGTCCTTATGCAGCTCTTTATGAAAAGGATTTGAAATGAATTTTAAGCCTTTTTTAGCCTTAGAAGCGAGCGCTGGAAGTGGCAAAACCTTTGCTTTAAGCATTCGTTTTGTGGCTTTGATCTTAAAAGGAGCAAAATTAAATGAAATTTTAGCCCTAACCTTTACCAATAAAGCAGCTAATGAGATGAAAAAAAGGGTGATTGAAACCTTTTTGCATTTTGATGAAGATGAAAATCCAGCCGCTAACGCACTTTGTGAGTTGCTTGGTAAAAGCAAGGCTGAACTTGTGCGTTTAAGAGATGCTCGAAAAAGTGAGTTTTTGCAAAGCAATCTTAAAATTCAAACCTTTGATAGCTTTTTTATCAAAATTATCCGTAGTTTTGCCTTAAATTTGGGCTTAATGAGTGATTTTAAGATGAGTAATGAAGCTTTGAATGTATATGATACATTTATCAAAGAACTTGATAGCAAAAGTTTGCAAAGCCTTGCGTATTATATCATCGAAGCTGATGATAAGAGGCATTTTTTTTTACATTTAGAACACTTATATCAAAACTCTTGTGAATTTCAAAGTGAAAATTTAGCCTTTCCGCACGCTGAAAAAGAAGCTGTAAAAAGAGCTTTTGACGCACTTTGTGCTTATGCTTTAAATTTAAGCACAAATACAAATTATCAAAAAAACTTTAGTGAAAATTTAAGAGAGGATTTTAAAGCACTTTGCAGTAAGCCTCTTATTTGCAGTTTTGAAAAAAATTATTTTAATAGCGTAAAAACCGATACTTTATTTTTGCAAAAAAGAGCCGAGCTGATTGAAGCCTTAAACAGCTATGCTAAGGCTTTAGAAAATTTCAAAATAGCTCGTCTTTCAAGTCTTTTAAAGCATTTTGAGCGAGCAAAAGATAAAATCATCAAAGATAAAAATACACTCAACTTTACCGACGCAGCAAGAAAGGCGTATTTGCTTACTCAAAGTGTTGATAAAGACTTGATTTATTTTAGGCTTGATGGGCAAATCACGCATTTGTTGATCGATGAGTTTCAAGATACAAGCGTGATTCAGTATGAAATTTTAAAGCCACTTATCGCTGAACTTGTCTCAGGACAAGGTGTAAAGGACTTTAGAAGCTTTTTTTATGTGGGCGATATCAAGCAAAGCATTTATCGCTTTAGAAATGCCAAAAAAGAGCTTTTTAAACTCTTGCTTGATGATTTTAAACAGATTGAAAAAGAATACCTTGACACAAACTACAGAAGTGCAAAATTTCTTGTTGAGTTTGTCAATACTACTTTCAAAAAGCTTTATAAAGAAAATTATATCACGCAAAAAAGCCTTGCAAGCAAGGAAAATGGTTTTATCCGCGTGGTGCAAAGCAAGGAAAAAGACGCAAAAGAGATTAAAAACGCATGTTTTGAGGCTATATTAGAGCAAATTGAGTTTTTACAAAGCAAGCACATAAGTTTAGAAGAAATTTGTATTTTATGCTGGAAAAATAATGACGCTGATGATATAGTGGATTTTTTAAAACATCATCAAATAAAGGCTTTTACGCAAAGCAATATCGCTCTTGAGAAAAAAGCAAGCGTGCATATACTTTTAACTTATGCAAAATACTGCATTTTTGGCGATGAGTTTTATAAAATAGAGCTTGAAAGCTTGCTTGAAAATGTGGATTTTAACAGACTTCATCTTGATCTTAGCAAAACAAGCCTTGAAAATGCCTTATATCTTGCAAAAAAGCTCAAACTTGATCTTAATGATATTGCTTTGATTCAGTTTTTTGAATACGCAAAAAATAAAGAAAATTTTTTCGAGCTTTTATTTGAGCCTTGTGAGCTAAAACTCTTGCCCGAGCAAAGATTTGGTGCGAGTGTGATGACGGTTCATAAGTCTAAGGGTTTGGAATTTAAGCATGTGATTTTAATTGATTCTCTAAGTAAAGAAGCCGCAGAAACTACTATCATGCTTGAATACGATCTTAAAAAGGCTTGGCAGCTACATTTTAAAGATAGCATTCGAGACAAAACTCAAGAAAAAGAATTTATGGAATTTTTGGCAAATAAAGAAAAGCTTGATTATGAAAACGATCTTAACAGCTTATATGTCGCTTTTACAAGGGCTTGTGAAAGTTTAATCATCATCACAAGGCAAAAAGATTGCATTGATATGAGTCACCCATCATACCTTGATATGCTTGATTTAACGCCTTTTGAGCAAGGAGAGCTTGATATAAATTTAAAAACTGAAGAAAAAAATATCCTTACAACAAAAGATGAACTTGAGCGCTTTGAAAAGGTGCCTTTGCAAAAGCTTGCAAATACAAATTTTGCGAAAAATGAGGAAAGTTATTTTGGCTTGGCTTTTCATACTTTTTTGCAAGAATTTAACTTTAAAGAGCCAAAAGAAAACAAAATTTTAGAAAAAAAGCTTCAAAATGAGTATTTTTACTTTCTTGAGCAAAAGCGTTTAGCTGAAGTCTTTCAAAGAGCATATAGGCTTATTTTTAATGAGTTTTTTCAAAACCTTATCAAAGATAAAAAGGTGCTAAAAGAGCAAAAAATATACTTTGAAAACGAACTGAAGCAGCTTGATTTGCTTTTGCTTGATGAAAAAGAAGCAATTATCATTGATTATAAAACAGGGCAAAGCCACAAAGAAGAGCATTACGAACAAGTAAGGCTGTATAAAAAAGCTATAGAGCAAATTACAAAAAAGCAAACAAAAGCCTTTATCGCGTATTGTTTAGAGGATACGCTCCATTTTGAAGAGCTTTAAAAACTTGCTAAAGAACTTAAATGCGAAAATAAAGCTTTAAATTTATTTAAATTAAGTTTATATTAAGATTTATTGACTATAATTTCCTTTTAAAAATTTTGGCAAAGGTAAATAATGACAAAGATAAAAAAGCCAAACGAAATCAAACGCGAATGGATAGTTTTAGACGCTCAAGGCAAGCGCTTTGGACGACTTTTAACCGAAGTGGCAATTTTACTTCGAGGTAAAAATAAGCCTTATTATACTCCAAATGTTGATTGTGGAGATTTTGTGGTGATTATCAATGCTTCAAAAGCGACTTTTACTGGAGCAAATAAAGCAGAAGATAAGCTTTATCACAGACATTCAGGCTATTTTGGAAGCACAAAGAGCGAAAAATTCGGAGAATTGCTTGAAAAAAATCCGGTAAAACTCTACAAGCTTGCTGTAAGAGGAATGCTCCCTAAAACAACACTTGGTAGAGAAATGCTTAAAAAACTTAAAGTCTATGCAGGAAGCGAACACCCACACACTGCACAGCTTGCTAAAAAAGGATAAAAATGAAAATTTCATACGCAACAGGTAAAAGAAAAACGGCTGTAGCTAAGGTTTGGGTAAAACCAGGAAGCGGTAAAATTCTCGTTAATGGAATGGATCTTAATGCTTGGCTTGGAGGACACGAAGCGATTAAGCTTAAAGTTGTTCAACCTCTACTTGTAACCAAACAAGAAGCTTTAATGGATGTAAAAGCAAGCACGCTTGGAGGCGGTTATAATGCCCAAGCTGAGGCTTTAAGACATGGAATTTCAAGAGCTTTGGCGGCTATGGATGTTGATTTTAGAGCTTTGCTTAAACCTAAAGGCTTGCTTACTCGCGATAGCAGAAGCGTTGAGCGTAAAAAATACGGACGCAGAAAAGCAAGAAGAAGCCCACAATTTTCTAAACGTTAATATATTTTTCCTCGCTATTGCAGCGAGGATTTTTTCTTTTCACAAACTCAAATTTTAATTTCTAAACTTTTTTTTAGCAATTTAAGCCTATAATTACACTTTAAAAACGATAAGGCTGATGATGACTACACTCTTAAAAAAACTTGAAAACAAAGAACGTATCGATGATGAGCTTGCTTACAAGCTTTATGATTTAGATCTTTTTATCCTTGCAAAATACGCTCATGCAAAAAGGCTTGATTTGCATGGCAAAAAGGTATATTTTAACGCTAATCGTCATATCAATCCTACAAATATTTGTGCAGATACTTGCAAATTCTGTGCTTTTTCAGCTCATAGAAAAAACCCAAATCCTTATTTTATGAGTCATGAAGAGATTATGCAAATCGTTGATGAAACCATACAAAGAGGCACAAAAGAAGTGCATATCGTTTCAGCTCATAACAAAGATCGCTCTTGGCAGTGGTATTTAGAAATTTTTAAGATGATTAAAGATAAATATCCACAACTTCATGTCAAAGCTATGACAGCAGCAGAAATTGACTTTTTAAAACGTCGTTTTGGCTTAGAGTATGAAGATACTATAGAAAAGATGATAGAATACGGCGTTGATTCTATGCCCGGAGGTGGGGCTGAAATTTTTGATGAGGGTGTGCGTGCTAAAATTTGCAAAGGCAAGGTAAGCAGTGAAAACTGGCTTAAAATTCATAAACTTTGGCATAAAAAGGGACGTCAAAGCAACGCCACTATGCTTTTTGGGCATATAGAGCAAAAAGAACACAGGATCGATCATATGCTAAGACTTCGTGCCTTGCAAGATGAAACAAAGGGCTTTAATGCCTTTATCCCTCTTGTGTGGCAAAAGGATAATAGCTTTTTAGATGTCAAGCACCAGCTTGATAGTGAAGAAATTCTTAAAACCATAGCCATAGCCCGCATAGTGCTTGATAATATCAACAATATCAAAGCTTACTGGGCGACTATGGGCTTAAATTTAGCTATGGTAGCACAAGAATTTGGGGCAAATGATTTAGATGGCACCATAGAAAAAGAAAGCATACAAAGTGCAGGCGGGGCAAAAAGCGCAAGAGGAACTAAGCTTGATACCTTTATAGAGCTGATTAAAACTTCAAATTTAATCCCAGTTGAAAGAGATAGCTTGTATAATGAACTTAAGGTATATGCTTAAGATTCCCCAAACTTTTCACAAAAACTCCCCAACTCCCCCTTTCGTTTTTTTTTTTTTTGATATAATGCTTTTTCATTTTTAAAAACAATAAATTGAAAATAACAAACAATATA